>JAFGBC010000313.1 GCA_016933355.1 Candidatus Aminicenantota bacterium | reverse complement strand
GCCCATCCATTCGACTCGGCCCCGGGGTTTGTCGTAAGATAGCGGGCGGATGACAACCCGCGAACGGTTCCGCCGCGTGCTCCACTGGGAGAAGCCGGACCGCGTCCCCAACATGGAGTTCGGCTACTGGAAGAAGACGATCGAGGTCTGGCGCGGCGAGGGGCTGCCTCCGGATTGCGCGACGAACGCCGCCGTCGAGCGCCGGCTCGGGCTGGAGGGGCTCTCGACGCTCCCCCGGCTGCCCGTCCACAACGGCCCCTGGCCGCCCTTCGAAGAAGAGACGCTCGAGGTCCGGGGCGACCGTCGCATCGTGCGCAACGAGGACGGCGTCCTGTGCGAGATGACGGACAGCGACTCGTCCATCCCCCGCTACCTCCGCTATCCGATCGAATCGCGGGCCGACTGGGAGCGCCTCCGGCAAGAGCGCCTGGATCCCGGAGCGGCGGGACGGGTCGGGGATATCGCGGCGGCCGCCGCCGCGGCGCGCGCCGAGGGGATGCCCGTCCGCTTCGAGGCCGGCTCGCTCTACGGCTGGCTCCGGAACTGGATGGGGCTCGAGGCCTTCTCGATCGCCCTGCTGACCGAGCGGGCCTGGGTCGAGGACATGATGGAGCATCTGACCCTTTTGACTCTGACCCTGGTCGAGACGGCGCTCCCCGGCTGCGGGGCCGACGTCGCCTGGTGGTGGGAGGACATGGCCTACAACCACGGTCCGCTTCTCTCCCCCCGCCTGTTCGCCGAGCTCATGGTCCCCCGCTACAAGCGGATCACGGCCGCCCTGGGCCGGGCCGGGGTCGACACGAACGTCCTCGACTGCGACGGCCGGATCGACGAGATCTTGCCCGGCTGGCTCGAGGCCGGGATCAACGTCATGTTTCCGGTCGAGGCCGCCCACTCCGACCCGCTCCGGCTCAGCCGGAGCCGCGGCGGCCGCCTGCTCATGATCGGCGGCGTGAACAAGACGGCCCTGATCGCGGGCCGGGCGGCGATCGACCTCGAGCTCGACCGGCTCCGGCCCCTCGTCGAGCGGGGCGGCTACATCCCCTGCGTCGACCACCGCGTCCCGCCCGACGTCCGCTACGCCGATTACCTCTATTATCTGGAACGGAAATCCCGCATTCTCTGAGGAGGTCGAACCATGAACGATCATTCGCCCAAACGGCGCTTCCGCCCGCGGACCGCGCTGGCCGTCTGTCTCCCGCTGCTGACGGCCGGAGCGTTCGCGCCGGGCATTGTCCGGCCGGATGCGGCTCTAGCCCCGGCGCCCCTCCGATTCGAGGTCTCGTTCCCGGCCGAGCGGAGCGCCCGTCCGCTCGACGGCCGCATCCTGCTCATGATATCGAACGACGAAGCGGCCGAACCCCGCTTCCAGATCGGCGACGGGCCGACGACCCAGCTCCTGTTCGGCCTGGACGTCGACGGTCTAGCGCCAGGGCGTCCGGCGGTCATCGACGGCTCCGTCTTCGGCTACCCCCTCCCGAGCCTCTCCGCCATCCCGGCCGGCGAATACCGGGTCCAGGCCCTCCTCAACCGCTACGAGACCTTCCGCCTCGCGAGCGGAAAAACGGTCAAACTCCCGATGGACCAGGGCGAAGGGCAGCGCTGGAACGCCAAGCCCGGGAACCTCATCTGCGAGCCGGTCCGTCTGCGCCTCGACCCCGAACGGAGCGGAACGGTCGCCCTGATCCTCGACCGGGAGATCCCGCCCATCCCTCCGCCCCGCGACACGAAATACATCCGGCACGAGCGGATCCAGAGCCGCCTGTTGAGCGACTTCTGGGGACGGCCGATGTTCCTCGGGGCCTGTCTGCTCCTGCCCGCGGGTTTCGACGAACACCCCGAGGCGCGCTACCCGCTCTTCATCAACCACGGCCATTTCCCCTACACGATCGGGGATTTCCGGGAGGAGCCGCCCGACCCGGACCTCGCGCCCGACTTCAGCGAGCGCTTTCGCCTGGCCGGCTACAACCGCGTCCAGCAGGACTACGCGCACAAGCTCTATAAAGACTGGACCGGACCCGGCTTTCCCCGGGTCATCGTCATGGAGATCCAGCACGCCAACCCCTATTACGACGATTCCTACGCCGTGAACTCCGCGAACCTCGGCCCCTACGGCGACGCTATCGTCCAGGAGCTCATCCCCTATATCGAGAAAAAATACCGGGGACTGGGACAGGGCTGGGCCCGGTTCCTCTACGGCGGCTCCACGGGCGGTTGGGAAGCGCTGGCGGCCCAGGTCTTCTACCCCGACGCCTTCAACGGTTGCTGGGCGGCCTGCCCCGACCCGATCGACTTCCGGGCCTACACCGTCGTCAACATCTACGAGCATCAAAACGCCTACTACGCCGACGCGGCCTGGAAAAGGACGCCGCGGCCCGGCGAGCGGAACTATCTGGGCGAAGTCAAGACCACGCTCGAGCAGGCGAACCATCGCGAGCTGGCCATCGCCACGCACGGCCGGTCCGGGGAGCAGTGGGACATCTGGCAGGCCGTGTTCAGCCCGGCCGGCGACGACGGCTATCCCGAGCCGATCTGGGACAAGCTGACCGGCACGATCGACCCCGAGGTCGCGCGCTACTGGAGGGACCATTACGACCTCGGCCATATCCTGCGCCGCGACTGGCCGACGCTCGGGCCCAAGCTGGAGGGAAAGATCCACATCTATGTCGGCGACATGGACAACTTCTACCTGAACAACGCCGTCTACCTGGTCGAGGAGTTCCTCGAGAGCACGAAGGATCCCCATTACGGCGGCGAAGTGGACTACGGCGACCGGGCCGAGCACTGCTGGAACGGGGACCACTCCCGGCCCAACGCGGTCTCTCGCCTCCGCTACCACCAGATGTTCATTCCCCGGGCGGTCGAACGGATGCTCCGGACGGCGCCGGACGGCGCCGACCTCAAGAGCTGGCGGTACTGAGTCTATCCGGGAGGCCGGACGAAGACGAGCGTCCAGAACTCCTCGAGGGCGCGGCGGCGGACGAGGAGGAGCCCGCGGTGCTCGAAGGCGGCCTGGACGTCGAAGGCCGCGTCGTCGTTGATCCCCGACAGGACGAGTGCGGCGCCGGGGCGCAACGCGGCCGCCAGGGCGGCCGGAATCGTCAGCAGGACGTCGGCGTAGAGGTTGGCCAGGACGACGTCGAAGGACCGGCCGCGCACGACACCGATATCTCCGCGGAGCACCTCGACCCGGCTCTCGACGCCGTTCGAACCGGCGGTTTCAGCGGCGGCCGCGACGGCGTCCGGAGAGGGATCGATGGCGACAACGCGGGAGGCCCCGAGCTTGGCCGCCGCGACGGCCAGGACGCCGGTGCCGCAGCCGAGGTCCAGGACTTCGGCGCCCGCGACCTGCGCGGCGCGCCGTTCCATCTCCTCGAGGCAGCTCGCCGTCGTCTCGTGCTCGCCCGACCCGAAGGCCGCGCCCGCCGCTAAAATGATCGGGATGCGGCCGT
>JAFGBC010000312.1 GCA_016933355.1 Candidatus Aminicenantota bacterium | reverse complement strand
GGCGAGTAGGCCCGCTTCCAGGAGAACGGCTTGCCGCCCGCCGGGTCGAAGAGCTTGTTCTCGACGGCGAAGGAGACGACGTGCTCCGAAGCCATGAAGACATCCTTGTTGGCAAGGTCGATCTCGCCGATCCGGCTCTCGTTGGGACAGACCGCGACGTGGTCGTCGGGGACGCGCTGGGCGCACCAGACGGCGCCCGGCTTGCCGCCGGCCGGGGTCCAGAGCGGGCCGACCGGCATGATCTCGAAAATCCAGACCTCCTTGGGGTCGGCCACGGCCAGCATCTCGCCGCCGTCGAGGTATCCGTAGCCGTGCTTCTCGGCCAGCGATCCCATGAGCCGGATGGCCTCGCGGGCGGTGGCGCAGCGCTCCATGGCCAGGAGGGTCAGCTCGGAGATGTTGAACTTGGGCGCGGTCGTCGGGTTCCCGATCTTGCGGACGTTGCCGATCGTCGACTCGCCGATCGCGAGCTGCTTCTCGTTCATGTAGCCGAACATGCCGTGGTGGAAGGCGTAGGTGCGGGGGACCTGGGGCAGTTCGAGGCCGCTCGGCTCCTTGTTGACGAGGTCCCACTTGAGGCCTTCGCTCGGAGGCCAGGTTTTGAACTGGGAGATGTTGCGGATCTTGCGGACCGAGCCCGGCTTGTGGTCGGCGGCCGGCTGGTGGCGCCAGGTCCAGTCGCAGACGCCGCAGTCGGCGGTGTGGGTCGTCATGGTCGAGCCGTCGGTCGAGGCGTCCTTGCCGACCATGATGACGGTGCAGCCGTCGGGCTCGAGGGCGAACGGGTCGGCCAGGGCCGCCGGACCGAGCGGATCCTCGGCTCGGGTCGGCTCCAGAAGGGCGAAGCCGGCCAGGACGAGGAAGCCGAGGACGACGGTCAGGGCGGGGGATCTGCGCTGCGTTTTCACGGAACCTCCTTGGCGATCGGACATAACGGTCAATGGAGGACGACGGATTCGGGAGCGGCCGCGTCCGGGTCGCGGAAGTAACGGCCGACGCCGTCCCGGACGATGTCGGCGTAGCGCGGCACGCCGGCGACCTGGATCGTCCGCTCCGGGGTTTTCTTGGAATGCTGGCGGAGGATCTCGAGCATGACGGAAACCTGCTGCCCGACCCTCTTATCCAGAGGCCAGCCGTCTTCGTCGTAGGGGACGAAGAGCTTTTTCTTCTTGCTCAGGCTCAAAAGGAAAGGATCCTTGCCGTCGAGGAGGAGCTTCTCGGTCTTGGGGCCGGTCGGCTGGTCCAGGAAGGGGATGGGCGCCTCGATCAGGAAGGGCAGGGTTTCGGCGTAGTCGCCGATCTCGCGGTGGGACAGTCCGCGGAAGCCGGAGGGCGAGCTCTCGACGTGGCACTCGAAGCCCTCCCGGGCCTTGACCGTGAGCGAGGCCAGGGTCGCGATCCGCATCGACCTCTCGGGCGCGACGATGCAGTTCGTGACCGGGAACATCGTCTCGGCGCCGTGGAGGTCGATCGCCAGGTCGACCCCGTTCCGACGCATGATCTCCATCGCGCCCCAGGTCACCCGCTCCATGAGCGGCCCGTTCGGCCGTCCCGGCCAGGTCCGGTTGACGTTGCGGACGTCGATGTAGGACAGGAGCTGGCGGTCGGGGTAGTGGATGTAGATGTCGGGGTCGGGCCAGGCCTCGAGCGGCGCGGCGTCGCGGTTCCCCATCCGGAAGCGCTTGCGGCCCCAGTCGGTCGGGACGTCGAAATAGAGGGGATAGCCGTCCCCGGGCCGGGTGGCCCGGCTCGCGCTGTGGTTGAAGAAGGGGATGACGTAGAGGGTTCCGCGCTCCACGACGGCGTTCTCGATGAAGAGGATCGAGGCCAGAGTCCCGGCGGGCTCGTTGGGGTGGGTCGAGCCGATGATGATCATCTTGCCGCCCGGCTCCTTCCCCTCGAGGGTGAACACCTGGGTGTCGGCCGATGTCCCGGCGATCCCCGGCGAGTAAACGGAGAGCGGCTCGACCTTCGTCACGCCCGGCCCGCAGACGATCGGGACTTTGAATTGGCGGTGGCGGTAGAGGTCGATCCCGCCCAGGGCGGCGATCAGGGCCACGAAAAGCCCCAGGAGCGTTTTTGTCAGAAGCTCGCGGCGCATCGGCGGCTCTCCTTTCTCACTTGACCCGCAGCAGGCGGAGGAGGAGCGGCAGGAGGACGAGGAGGTAGAGGAGGGCGTCGTCGGCTTTCTTCTTCTCCTTGATGAAGCTCCAGCCGAGGATGACGACGAGGTAAGCGCTCAGCGCGTAGTAGGCGATCATGACCAGGTTCATGGCGTCCTCCCTGTCACATGCTCCAGCGGACGAGGAACGAGAGCTTGGCGCTGAAGACGATCATCAGGATGGCCGTTGCCGTGATGACCAGCCAGGGCAGCCAGGTCGCCTTCAGGAACGAGACGTAGGAATCCTTGTAGTCCGAGACCATGATGCTCATCCGGCCGATGAGGGCCGTCGGCGGCAGGCCGTCGCCGAGCGCCCAGAGGAAGCTGAGGGCGGCGATCACGACCGTGGCGTGGAGCCCGACCGAATCCAGGTACCAGACGAGCGGGATGCCGACGATGGCCGCTCCGCCGTAGGTCAGGACGGCCTCCGAGACCGGGATGATGATCGTCAGCAGGACGAAGAGGAGGACGAGCGGGATCGAGATCACGGCGAACGACAGCAGCCCGCGGACGCCGGTCGCGGTCATGACCTGCTGGAGCATGCCGACGACGACCGTGGTCGCGAGGAGCGGCAGGAGGCGTTTGACCGTATCGCGCGAGAGGCGCAGGATCGCGATCCGCTTGGGGCTGACCAGGAGCGCGGCCAGGGCGGCGATCGCGAACTCCAGGGCCAGCCCCAGGATGGGCATTCCGAACGGCCGGACCCGGTAGGCCGCGACGAGCCCGAAGAAGACGAGGAAGGGGAGGAGAACCCGCCACCAGGACATGCCGGGCGGCGCTTCGGGCAGCGCCT
>JAFGBC010000096.1 GCA_016933355.1 Candidatus Aminicenantota bacterium | reverse complement strand
CCGCAAGCTTCGGCTCAGCGCGTCTTGAGCGCGACCGGGCCGGCCCTGAATCAAGCGACGTCTCGCGGGCCTTCACGCCCGTCCGCCCCGAGGCCGATTGACTCCTCGCTAGGCCGGGCTTATAGTCGGGCCGAGGATGATGCGATCGAGACGCATCGCCCCCGTCGGGAGGTTTCATGAAAACGTCCGCCGTCCGTTTCGCCGCCGCTTTCGCCCTCGTAGTCGCCGCCGGCCTCTCGGCCGTCTGCGCGCCCTCCTTCGACCCGCTGGCCGCGCTCCGCGATTATGACGTCGTCTGGGACGGCCCGGGAAGCGATTCCCGGGCGTCGATGCCGACCGGGAACGGCGACATCGGCTTGAACGTCTGGGTGGAGCCCGAGAGCGGCTCGGTCTGCTTCTATATCGGCAAGACCGACGCCTGGGACGAGAACGGCCGGCTCCTGAAGCTGACCAAGGTCCGGGTGCGAATGGAACCAAACCCGTTCCGCTACAACCAAGTCCTCCTTCAGCGCTTGAGCCTCGCCGAGGCCGCCGTCGAGGTCCAGGCCGGCCGGGGCCCGGCAGGAACCCGTCTCGTCGTCTGGGTCGACGCGAATCGTCCCGTGGTCCGGGTCGAAGCCGGGGTTCCGGAAGAGAGCCGTCTGACGGCCGCCATCGAGCCCTGGCGGACCGAGCCCGAGGTCCTCAAGGACGAGCTGGTCAGCGGGCTCAACTTTTATCCCGAGATTTACGGCCCGACCGTCGTCCGGCCGGATACGATCCTCGACCTCCCTTCGGACCGTGTCGCCTGGTATCATCGGAATCCCGTGACGCCGTCTTTCGCCAGAAACCTGGCGCTCCAGGGCCTGGAGGGATTCCCGCTCGAGAACCCGCTCGAAGACCGGATCTTCGGCGGGATCATGGAAGGCGCGGGGTTCGTCAGGACGGATCTCAAGACGCTGGCCTCGGAAACGGGGAGGACGAGGCGCTTCAACATCCACGTCGCGACCCTGCACCCCGCCGGGCCGGACGGCTGGCTCGCCGCTGTTGAGAGGCAAATCGCGTCGACCGCCAAAATCCCTTGGCAAACGGCCTGGAGGGATCACGTCGGCCGCTGGAACGAATTCTGGACGCGGAGCTGGATCTTTGTGAAGAGCGGGGCGTCCCTGGAGACGACGGCGGGCGTCGAGAACGAGGGCCGCGTCGTGACCCGCGGCTATATCCTCCAGCGCTTCATCAACGCCTGCGCGGGTCGGGGCGCCTACCCCATCAAGTTCAACGGGTCGATCTTCACGGTCGAGGCGCCGGGGACCGAGGGATTCGCCGACTACCGGCGCTGGGGGCCCGGCTACTGGTGGCAGAACACGCGGCTGCCCTACATGGGGATGCCGGCCGCCGGGGATTTCGACCTCATGGCGCCCTTCTTCGAGATGTACGCCGGCCACCTTCCGCTCGCGCTCTACCGGACGCGGCTGTATTTCGGCCACGACGGGGCCTACGTTCCGGAGTGCGTCTATTTCTGGGGGCCCGTCTTCAGCGAGACCTGGGGCGACAAGCCCCTGTCCGAGATGCCGGAGCGCATCCAGGCCAGCGGCTGGCATAAGTACGAATGGGTGAGCGGCCTGGAGATGGCCGTCCAGATGCACGATTACTATCTCTACACCGGGGACGAGGCGTTCTGCGTCCGCACGCTCCTGCCCTACGCGGAGGCCGTCCTGACCTTCTTCGAGCGGCATTACGGGCTGGACGAGAACGGCCGCCTCAAGCTCGAGCCGTCCCAGGCGCTCGAAACCTGGTGGGACTCTACGAACCCCATGTCCGAGGTCGCCGGCCTCCATGCGCTGACGCGATCGCTGAACGCTTTGCCGCCTCATCTCGCTTCGCCGGAGCTGAGAGCCCTCCTCGAGCGTCTGGAGGCGATCTTGCCGCCGATCCCGACGCGCGAGGTCGAGGGCCTGAGAATGCTGGCCCCGGCCGAGCGTTTCGCGAAGAAATCGAACGTCGAAAACCCCGAGCTCTACGCCGTTTATCCCTTCCGCCTCTTCGGCGTCGGCAAGCCCGACATCGAGCTCGCCGTCCGGGCCCTGGACCGCCGCGAGGACCGCGGTCATTTCGGCTGGCGGCAGGACGACCTGTTCATGGCGCTCCTCGGCCTGACCGACCAGGCCCGGAAAGGGCTGACCGAGCGCGCCTCCCGTTGGGATGCGAACCACCGCTTCCCCGCCTTCTGGGGGCCCAACTACGATTGGACGCCCGACCAGGACCACGGCGGCGTCCTGATGAAGACGCTGCAGGCGATGCTCCTCCAGTGCGACGGCCGGGAGATCCGCCTGTGTCCCGCCTGGCCCGCCGACTGGGAGGCGGAGTTCAAGCTCCGGGCGCCCTACGGCACCGTCGTCGAGGGCCGGGTGAGCGGCGGGGCGATCGTGAGGCTTAAGGTCACGCCCCGAGCGCGTACGGCCGATATCGCTCGATGATCATGACGACGGGCGCCATCGAATACGGGAGGCCATAAAAACGCGAGGCGCGGCCGGCCGCGGAGACGTCCTGCTTTTCTAAGCTTCTGTGATCGATTCTTGGCTTGAGGCCCGCTTTTTTTTGCGCCAGGCCAGCCAGACCATGAGCACGGTGGCCAGGATCAAGCCGATAAATACCGCTCGCGCCCCCCAGAGTTAGGGGTGACGGCTCTGGTCCTCGCCCTTCATCAGGAGCTTGCCGATGGCGTCCTGGTATATCCAGCCGCCCAGGACCGTCAGCATGTAGACCGGGGTGACGTACTTCAGGATGAATTTGAAGATTTTCGGCACTTTCAGGTCGGCGCCCAGGTGCATTTCCTTCCAGCCCTTTTTGACGCCGAAGACCCAGGAGAAGAGGACGATCTCGATTGCGGCGAAAACGACCAGACCGAAAGTGCCGGCCCAGAAATCGAGCTCGTCCAGAAAGCCGAACTTGAAGAAGGCGACAACCAGCACCAGGCAGGCCGCCATGACGGCGAACACCGTGTTCACCGCCCTGGCGCGCTTCCACTTGAATTCGTCCTCCAGGAAGGCGACGGCCGGCGAGGTCAGGGCCACCGAGGAGGTGATGCCGGCGATGAAGAGCAGGAAAAACCACATCGCGCCGAAAATCTGGCCCATGGGGATCTTCTGGAAGATGACCGGCAGCGATTGGAAGCCCAGGTTGAAGGTCCCCTCGGCGGCGATGAGCTTGGTCTCGACCACGCCGAAAAAGGCCACGGCGACCGGGATGGCGATGGTGCCGCCCAGGATGACCTCGGAGAATTCGTTGGTCATGGACGTGGTCAGCCCGTTGAGGGTGACGTCGTTCTTCTCGCGCAGGTAGGAGGCGTAAGTGTTGATGATGCCCATGCCCAGGCTTAAAGTGAAAAAAACCTGCCCGGCGGCCGTCAGCCAAACCGTGGCCCGGCCGAGCTGGCTGAAATCGGGATTCCACATGAATCCCATGCCCGCGCCCACCGTTGAGACGCCCGAAGCCGGGGTCTCCAGGGTCAGCACGCGGACAGCCAGAACGACGCCGAAAACGAGCAGGACCGGCATGCCGACCTTGGCCAGGAGTTCGATGCCTTTGGAGATGCCTTTGCGCAGAAAATAGTAATTCAGGGAAATGGTGATGGCTAGGAAAAGAAGGAGCGGCAGCCAGGAGGCGAAGAACTGGTTCTGTTCCACTCCCTGGAAGCCGCGCAGGAACTGGCCCATGGCGTCGCGCGTCGTCAGGCCGAAATATTTGCCGGTGCCCGAGAACCAGGCGAACCCCAGGGTCCAGGATTCGATGAACGTGTAGTAGACCACGATGACAAAAGGCAGAGCGATCCCCAGAGCGCCGAGATACTTGGCGGCCGGGTGCTTCCACAGCAACGCGAACATGCCGGGTGTCGTGCCGTGGCCGTGGACTCCTCCGTGGCGGCCCATGGTCCATTCCACCCACATCAGCGGGATGCCCAGGAAAACGAGGGCGCAGAAATAGGGGATCATGAAGGCGCCGCCGCCGTTGGCGGCCGCCTTGACCGGGAAGCGAAGGAAATTAGCCAGGCCGACGGCGTTGCCGGCCATGGCCAGGATCAGGCCGATGCGCGAAGCCCACTGAGCCCGGCCGCCGGCTTCGGCCGGCCCGGCCGCCTTTCTTTTCTTGGCCCCCAGCACGCGGCTGTAGCAAAAGATCGTTAACCCCAGGATTATTCCCCAGGCGGCGGCCAGTGAGAGCCAACCCCAGGAATTCAGTCCTTGGTCGATGTTCGTGCCTCCTCGGGTGAAAAAAAATACTATCCAATCATGAAAACATTGTCAAGCGGCTGAACGGGGTCAAACGGTTTTCCCTTGAAAGATCCCTATCAACGCGGCCTGCACGGCAGGAATGATGCCTTCCTGACCGTCCTCGCCCCGAGCGGAAAGAACCTGATCGAATCGACGTGCCTCGGCGGCCGGTATGAGGAATTCCGGGGCGCGATTGCGCTGGACGGGGCGGGCGGGATCTACGTCACCGGCATGACGAACAGCCCCGATTTCCCGGTTTTGAAGCCTTTCCAGAAGACCCTGGCCGGGGATTTTGACGCGTTCGTCCTGAAGTTCACGCCGACCAAGTGAGGGAGGCTGGGCGAGACGGGGCCCGATTCGCGGTCCGGCACGGCCCAAAAAAACGGTTGATTTTTCCGCCTTCTTGTGTAAAATATGGCTTCCTCATTTTGAGATTCCAACTCTGATTTTCTAGGGAGACGAACATGAACTTGCTGGGCCTGGCCCGTCACGGGTTGAACTCATTCGAGCAGATCGCCGTCATCGGCGTCCTGTTCACGGCCTTCTTCAGCCTCTGGTACGCCTGGATGCTTCGCAAGGTCGTCCTGAGAAAGGACAAGGGCACGGCCAAGATGCAGGAGGTCTGGAACGCCATCCGTATCGGCGCCGACAGCTACCTCTCGCAGCAGCTCCGCAAGATCCTGCCTATCATCGGCGTCCTGACGGTGGCCCTCTTCCTGAGCGTCTATGTCGTCCCGGCCAGCCGCGAAGCCGTGGCCGAATTCGGCGCCAAGAACGCCCAGATCATCGTCGCGATCGGGCGGACGATCGCCTTCATCATGGGCGCGACCTTCTCGCTCCTGGTCGGCCAGCTCGGGATGCGGATGGCCATCCAGGCCAACGTCCGGGCCGCCTCGGCCGCCCGCCGCGGATTCAATGAGTCCCTGTCCATCGCCTATTACGCGGGGACGATCACCGGTATGCTGACCGACGGGCTGGGCCTGTTCGGCGGGACGGTCATCTTCGTCGTCTTCGGGACGGCCGCTCCCGACGCCCTGCTCGGGTTCGGGTTCGGCGGCACGCTGCTGGCGCTGTTCATGCGGGTCGGCGGCGGCATCTACACCAAGGCCGCCGACGTCGGGGCCGACCTGGTCGGCAAGGTCGAGAAGGACATCCCCGAGGACGATCCGCGCAACGCGGCCGTCGTGGCCGACCTCGTCGGCGACAACGTCGGCGACTGCGCCGGCATGGCCGCCGACATCTTCGAGTCCTACGAGGTGACCATCGTTTCCGCCCTGATCCTGGGGCTGGCCCTGATGGCGATCGACCCGACCCACGCCCTGAAGTGGATCGTCTATCCCCTGATCATCCGGGCCATCGGCGTCATCTCCTCGATCCTGGGGACGTTCGCCGTCCCGATCTGGGAGCGTTTCCCGATCAAGTTCCTGCGGGCCAAGGACGCCGAAGAGGCTATGTTCCGCTCCTATGAGGTTTCGAGCGTCAACACCGTCCTGTGGTCCTTCCTGGTCGCCGTCTTCTACGCCCACGACTGGAAGCTGGCCATGCTGACCTCGGTCGGCGTCGGGCTGGCCGTGGCCTTCAACCCGCTGACCTCCTACTTCACCTCGACCCGCAAGGCTCCGGTCAAGGAGATCGTCAAGTCGACCAAGACCGGTCCGGCGACGACCATCCTGTCCGGCCTGTCCGT
>JAFGBC010000311.1 GCA_016933355.1 Candidatus Aminicenantota bacterium | reverse complement strand
GTTGATACCGCTGTTGTAAATGGTTTCGTAGTTGCCCGACGACGTGCGCCCCTGGTAGACATAGTGGAGGCGACCGGACTTGTCGATGACGAGGCAGGGGCGGCCGCCCTCGCCCGTCCCGATCGAAAACGTGGAATCGACCCGGGCATTGTTGTTCCACATCCCCGTCTCGTTGGTGTTGAACCAGAGCTCCTTGGGGGCTTTCATCTCCACCCAGACGACATAGGCCTTGCCTCCGGCCCCGGCCGCGATCTCCGGGTCGAAGGACGTCGGTCCCGTCCGCGAGATGTTGATGGGCGCCCCCGCCTTGAGCTTTTTGATGCCGAAGGCCGGTCGCGCGTCGTCGTCGCCCGCAAGCGGGCCTCCCGCCCAGGCCGCGATCAGCCAGCCCGCGACGGCGATCAGGAGGACGGCTCTTTTGGTCATGTCACACCCTGTCCGGAATATACGCCCTTAAAATAGGCGTGGAGGGGGAGACGGTCAATCCCCGCCCAAGGTGAAAGGGGGGATGAAATTGGATCGCCCCGCCTCACCTCCATCGGCTAACCGCCGACGAGGACGCCCGACCGGCGCCCTCCCGCCACTTTACCAGAAAACGGGCCGTTTCGCGCCCCCTCCGCCCCGTTGACGCCGGCGCCCCCTTTCAGTAAATTATGAGCTGGCCCATGACCTCAAAGACGCCGGCCCGGGAGACCCTTCTCGTCCTCCTCCTCGTCCTGCTGGCTCTCGGCGTCCGGCTGGGCGGGATCGCGTTCGGGCTCCCCTATGTCTACCACGTCGACGAAGCCCGCTTCGCCGACATTTCCATCAAATACCTCCGGGGCGACCCGAACCCCCACTTTTTCCATGTTCCGTCCCTCTACACCTATTTAGTCGCGGCGACCTGGGAGGGGGCTTATCGCGTCGGGAAGGTTTTCGGCCGGTTCCAGACCAGGAATGACTTCCTCGGCCGGTTCAGCGACGATCCGTCCTTGTTCTATATTCTCGGCCGCCTGCTGACGGTCCTGATGAGCGTCCTGACCGTCTATGCCCTGTATGTCCTGGGCAAGAAGATGTATGGGGTCCGGGCCGGGGCGCTGGCCGCCTTGTTCCTCATCTTCTCGTTGGAGTTCAACCGCGCCTCCCATTACATGAACCCGGACGGCCCGATGATCCTATTCCTCGTGCTCTCTTTCCTCTTCGTCTGGAACGTCTACGAGCGCGGACGGACCCGGGACTACATCCTGGCCGGCCTGTTCGCGGGTCTCGCCTTTTCGACCAAGTACGGCGGTCACGTCCTGTTCATCCCGCTCGTGATGGCCCACGCCTTCCGCGGCTATGACGCCAAAAAGCCCGCGCTGCGGGTTCTTTTCAGCCCCCCCCTTCTCTTCGCGGGATTGGCCTTCGTCGCCGCCTTTTTGGCCGGGACGCCCTACGCGGCCCTCGACTTCCCCGCATTCTGGAAAGACTTCCGCTGGCAGGCCGGCCATCTCTACGAGTTCGGCCATTTCGGCTCGGCCGCCTCGGTCAGCGTCCCGCTGTTCTACCTGCGCTACGGGCTCGCGGAGAACCTGGGGCCGATCGTCCAGCTTCTCGCGCTGGGCGGGCTCGTCCTGGGATTCGCCAAGTGCCGGCGACGCGATCTGATCCTGTTTGCCGTGCCCCTCGTCCTGCTGGCGACGGTCTCCGGCTGGAAGGCCTACGCGACCCGCTACCTCCTCCCGGCCGCGCCGTTCTTCATCCTGATCGCGGCCTTCTTCCTGGACCGGCTGCTGACGCTGCGCCCCTTCGCCGCCCAGACCCCATCCCGCCCCGCCGGCGCGGGAGCCCCCGCCGGGGGAAGGGCCTGGCTGAGCGCGGGCCTGATCGTCCTGGCCGTCCTGCCCTCCGCCGTCCGCGCGGTCAAGTTCGATATCAACCTCAGCCGGACCGACACCCGGACCGTGGCCAAGGGCTGGATCGAGGCCAACATCCCGCCCAAGACCCGGGTCGCCCTGGAGGAGTACGGGCCGCCCATCTCGCCCGAGGTCTACAACGTCTATTTCCGCAAGAGCCTGGGCGAAATCAGCTTCGAATGGATGAGCCGGCGCCGCATCGAATACGCCGTCGTCAACGACATCCAGTCCTCGCGCTTCCTCCCCTACCCCAAGGACTTTCCCGCCTACGCCGCGTTCTACCGTCTCCTCGACGAGAGGGGCGTCCTGCTCAAGACGTTCGCCCCCAAGTGGGACGACACGCTCGTCGACCTCCACAACCCCACGATCAAGATCTACCGCCTCAGCACCTATCCGGACCCCGGATTTCCCGGCAACTTCCGGAAATACGCCCAGTCGGTGACGCTGGCCGGGACGGGGCGCGGAACCTGGACGCTGAGGAGCGAGGTCCGCGCGGCCGCCCCTCTCGCCCGGGGCGAACGCGTGTCGGCGCCCTATGTCCGCCTGGTCGACGACAAGGGCGGCGAGGCGGGAAGCCTCGTCCTGGACGGCGGCCCGTTCGGGGCGGACGGCGCGAGCGAAGCCGCCGCGTCCGCCCCGCCGATCGCCCTGGCGCCCGGCCGCTATGCGATCCGGGTCGGCTATGAGTTCGCCTTCGAAGCCGAGGTCCCCGGACTCGAACCCTCCCGCCGCCTCCGCAAGGAGGTCCCGCTGGGCGAATTCCGGGTCGAGGCCGACAAGCCGGGCAAGCGGGTCGAGATGGCCTACAGCTACGTCGCGTTTCCGGGGGGGCGCGGCGACGACTACGTCCAGTCGGCGACGCTGACGAAGACGGGCGCCGGCTGGCGGCTGACGAGCGCGATCTACGGGGGGGAACTCCGCTTCGGGGACGACTACGTCATCGCCCCCTTCGTCCAGGTCGTAGACGGCGGCGCCTCGTCCAAGTATGTCCTGAGCGAAGGCAAAGTCGGGTCGATCGGGGTGCCCCAGGCGGGCGGGGTCCGCAAGTCCTTTCCGATCCCGCCCTTCGGCGGGACGCCGCGGCTCTTCGCCGGCTACGAGTCCTACTATGACGACCGGCGACCGGACCGGGCGGGCGGACCGGAGACGGTCGAATTCCTCCTGCCCCCGTCCTTCATCCGGGCGCCCTAGTCCCTTTCTTTCTTAGTCTTCGCCGACGATCGCCGAATAATCGCTCTGGTGCCCGCGGTCGTCGACCGCCCGCATCCGGTAGACGAGCGGGGCTCCGTCG
>JAFGBC010000095.1 GCA_016933355.1 Candidatus Aminicenantota bacterium | reverse complement strand
TCAAAAGGAGCGAGCCGGGGAACGTTTTCAGGGACTCGGCAAGGTCCGCTTTGGCCTCGTCGGTTTGGCCGGCCTGTTCCCGATGCAAAGCGCGAAGATAGGCGAACAGCGGCCGGTCCGCCGGTCCCGCTTCGAAATCCGGGCTCGGCCGCTCCCGGTCGGGGCTCTCCTCGTCAGGGACGGCGGCCGGCGAGGAGGCGTCGGCCCAGACGCCGAGGGTTTTAACGGGCAAGCGGCTGACGACCTCCGCGGCCGACTCCAATGCGGCCGGCGCCGCTTCGCTCCTGATGAGTTCGCGGGCGACCGATAAAGGCTCGCTCGTCCTGATCCCCATCTCTCGGGCCCGGGCCGCCAGGAGGAGCGCGGTCCCGGCGTAGCCCGCCGCGAACCGGCTTCGATCGACGCCGGCCTCCTCCAGCTCCCGATAGACGGAGAACGCGCGGCGCAAGTGGACATAGCCGCCCCTCTCAAAGAGCGTCTCGGCTTCGGCGATCATGTCTTCGACCGGTATCCGAGGAGCCGGGGGTTCTGGCGCGGCGGCGGGGAGCGCCGGAGGAAGGGCGGCTTGCCGGACCGCGCAGGCGGCGAGAAGAAGGACGGCCAGCGGCGAAAGAAGGCCTTTCTTACTCATCCCTCCCCTCTTTCAGGATCTCTTCGCCCTCTCCCGGCCGTCTCCGCGGCGTCCGGCAGAGAACTCGAAAATTATAGGCCCCCAAGAGACTGATCGCGGCGAGTTCGAAGGCCAGGCGAAGCGTGTCGATTTCGTAGCGGACCGATGTCACGTTCTGAGCGCGCAGCAGCGCGTAGCGAACGTCGGGGTCGGAGCCGTCGGTCCGGCGTTCCCCCACTAGAGGCAGAAAGCGAAGGAGGAACATATAGCCGCCGCGGCGGAACGTCCGCCGCCAGACGATATTCGTCGCGGTATCCCGGTCGAGGCAGACCCTGGTCGTCCGGTACGGGACGACGAGGGCCGCGGCCAGGAAGAGACCCCCGAAAATCCAAAGGATCCGGCGCCGGCAGCGGCTCATGACCTATCCTCATGGACTATAGCGCCGGACCCCCCGAAAACGTTTAGGGACGGCGTTCCTGTCCGGAAGCGGACGCATTTTTCGGATTCGGACAAGTCACTGTCCAAATCCGCCTTTTTTCCAGGAGAAAGATATGGCACGGATTTTGCTTACTTAATGCTGTTAAGTAATCAAAAATACGAGGTAAAGAATGACCTCCAAAGCGCTCGTCGCCGCGTCAACCAAGCCTCTCGTCGTGGCCATCCTGATGAGCGGTGAGAACTACGGCTACAAGATTATCCAGTCCGTGCGCCGGCTCTCCGGCGGGAGGCTGGAGTGGTCGGAGCCCATGCTCTATCCTCTCTTGAAGAGGCTGGAGCGGGACGGTCTCATCCAATCCGAATGGAAGCTGACCGAAAACAAGCGGTTCCGGAGGTATTTCCGGCTGACCGAAAAAGGCCGCAAGGAACAGGAGCAAGAGACGGCCGAGTGGGCGATGGTCAACGAGATTCTCGTCAAGGTGCTCGACCCGGCGCTTATGCCCGGAATCTGAAGATCGGAACGGAGCGACGCCATGATCGATCCCACGAGAGAAAAGGAAAGCGCCGCGTTCGACCTGGAGAGCGCGATCGAGCGCTGGGCAAGGTCCCTCCGCCGCCAATCGGCCATCGAGGACGGCGACGCCGCCGACCTCGAAGGGTATCTGCGCGACAAGGTCGAGGACCTCGTCGCTCAGGGCCTGAGCGGGAAGGAGGCCTTCGAGCGGGCCGCTGCAGAATTCACCGCGGGCGACGACCTTGGAGAAGACTTTTATCGCTCCCGGACGACCTCCCGAGCCGGAAGCCGTCCGCCGGGAAAGGCGCCGCGCTTCGTCCCGGCCCTTTTCTGGAACACCTCCAAGATCGCCCTCCGCAAGGCCCGGAAGCAAAAAGCCTATTCGTTCATCAACATCGCCGGCCTGGCCGTCGGCCTGGCGGCCTGCCTGCTGATCCTCGTCTGGGTCAAGGACGAGCTGAGCTATGACCGCTATCATGAACAGGCGGACCGCGTCTTCCGGGTGGCCCAGAGCGAAGAGATCGGCGGCGTCCCCGCGGAATTGGCCGTGGCCCCCTTCGTATCGGCGCCGGCCTTCGCCGCCGAGATCCCGGAGGTCGAGACCTATGCCCGCCTTCTCCGGGGCGCCCCGCTGGCCGTCGTCGAGGGGCGCAAGTTCGACTTGACGGACATCTACTTCACCGACCCGGGGTTCTTCGACCTTTTCAGCCACGTGTTCTTGACGGGGGACCGGAAGACAGCTCTCGCGGCGCCCGGAGCGCTTGTCCTGACGGAAGAGACGGCCCGGAGGCTTTTCGGGGCGGTTGAGGTCGTCGGCCGGACCGTCAATTTCAACAACGATTACGACCTCAAGGTGACGGCCGTCGTCAAGAACGTCCCGGCCAACTCCCATTTCCTATTCAACGGCTTGGTCTCGCTCGCCACGGTCGCGGCCCGGCCGGACATCCGCTCCGTGATGGAGGATTGGTTCCGCATCAGCGGCTGGGTCTATGTCCTTCTGCGGGAGCGGGCCGACCCCCGGGCCGTGGAGGCGAAGATGGCCGCCCTGAAGCTCAAGCACGTCGGCGACAGCCTTCGCCAGTCGGGGTCGAAGATGGATTTCCGGCTCCAGCCGCTCACCGACATCCATCTGCGGTCGCGACTCGAGGGCGAGATCGGGCCGAGCGGCGATATCCGTTATGTCTATGTCTTCTCCCTCATCGCCGCCTTCATCCTGGTCCTCGCCTGCATCAACTTCATGAACCTGGCTACGGCGCGTTCGGCCGCGCGAGGGAAAGAGGTCGGCCTGCGCAAGGTCATGGGCGCCCGCCGCGGCAACCTGATCCTCCAATTCCTAGGGGAGTCGGTTCTCATGTCGATCCTCGCTTCCGTCGCCGCCGTCGTCCTCGTCGTCCTGGCCTTGCCGTCCTTCAACCGGTTGGCCGGCAAGGCGATCAGCCCGGCCTCTCTTCTCAGCGGGAGCTCTCTTCTCGCCTTGGCCGGCCTCGTCCTGCTGACCGGGTTCCTGGGGGGCAGCTACCCCGCGCTGTTCATGTCCGCGTTCCGACCGGTCGTCGTCCTCAGGGGGAACGTCGGCCGGGGATTAAAGCGGGCTTCGTTCCGCAGCCTCCTGGTCGTCTTCCAATTCTCGGTCTCGGTCGTCTTGATGGCCGGCACGTTGATCGCCCTCTCGCAGACGCGATATATGAAAACCCGCGACCTCGGCTTCGACAAGGATCAGGTGCTCGTCATCAACATGAGGGACGCGGCCGCGCGCCGGAGCGCGGAGGCGCTGGCGGGCGAGCTCAAATCGAACGCGAATATCGGCGAGGCCGCGCTCTCGAGCGGGGTCCCGGGGCGCGTCTCTACGTCGCTGGTCGTCGGCATGGAAGGACGGCCCGAACGGGAGAGCTTTCCGGCGTGGACCGTCTGGTCCGACTACGATTTCGTCAAGACCTATGGCATCTCCATCGTCGCCGGCAGGGATTTCGCTCGGTCCTTCGCCTCCGATGCCGGAGGGGTCTTTCTCGTCAACGAGACGGCCGCCCTCCGCATGGGGTGGGGGCTCGACGCCGTCGGCCGGAAGATCGGCTTCGACACGGACGACCGGCGGGAGATCGTCGGCGTCCTGAAGGATTTCCATTTCGGATCGCTCAGGAACCCCATCGAGCCGCTGGTCGTCCGCCTGGCCCCCGCCGCCGACCTGGCCCGCCAGGGCCGGTTCCTGTCCCTGAAGCTCAGGCAGGGGGATATCCCGGCCCTGCTTGCCTTCGCCAAGGCGAAATGGGCGGAGAGGTCCGAGCGCGGCTTCGACTTCTTCTTCGCCGACGAGAACTTCGATTCCCTCTACCGAAACGAAGTGCGGGTGGGCCGGATCATCACCGCTTTCGCCGTCATGGCCGTCTTCGTGGCCTGCTTGGGGCTCTTCGGCCTGGCCTCCTTCGCCGCCGAACAACGGACCAAGGAGATCGGCGTGCGCAAGGTGCTCGGCGCGTCCGAGGCGGGGCTGGCGGCCCTCCTCTCGAGGGAATTCTTGAAGTGGGTGCTGCTGGCCAATGCCGTCGCGCTGCCGGCGGCCCACCTGCTCATGGAAAGGTTTTGGCTGGCGAGCTTCGCCTACCGGTCAACACCCGGCATCCTCCTCTTCGCGTCGGTCGCCGCGCTCTCGCTCGTGATCGCCCTCCTGACGGTCAGCGGACAGGCGATCCGGGCCTCTGTCGCCAACCCGGTGGAATCGCTGCGCTACGAATAGCCCCCGCTCATAGGCCGCCCTTCCCTATCGCGAAGCCTTCGCGGCTTTTTTTACCCGCAGCGGCGCGACCAGGGCGTGCCGGAAGACCTCTCCGATCTCCTCGACGAAGAGGAACTCGATCCGGGTCCGGATGTATTTGGGGATGTCGACGAGGTCCTTCTTGTTGGGCAGGGGCAGGATCATGTGGAGGACGCCGGCCCGCTGGGCGGCCAGGACCTTTTCCTTGACGCCGCCGACCGGCAGGACGTTGCCGCGGAGCGTGATCTCGCCGGTCATGGCGATGTCGCGGCGGACCTTGACGTCGGTGCAGATCGAGACGAGCGAGGTCGCCATCGTGACGCCGGCCGAGGGCCCGTCCCTGGGGATGGCGCCCTCGGGGATGTGGATGTGGAAGTCGAAGTCGGAGAAGAGGCGGCCGGAGATCCCGTATTCGTCGGCGTGGGTCCGGATGTAGCTCAGGGCGGCCTGGGCCGACTCCTTCATGACCTCGCCCAAGGAGCCGGTCAGCATCAGGTTCCCCTTGCCCCTCATCTTGGTCGCCTCGACGAAGAGGATCTCGCCGCCCGTCTCGGTCCAGGCGACGCCGGTCGTCGTCCCGACGTGGTCGGCCTTGAGGAGCTGGTCCTTGAAGATCTTGGGCGGGCCCAGGTAGGTCTCGACGTTCTGCGAGGTGAGCCGGGTCAGCGTCCGCCGGCCCTCGGCCACCTTGCGGGCGACCTTGCGGCAGAGCGAGGCGATCTCCCGCTCCAGGTTCCGGACGCCGGCCTCGCGCGTGTACTGGTTGATGATGCGCTGGATGGCGCCCTCGGTGATCGCGATCCGGCGCGGCGTCAGGGCGTGCTCCTTGACCTGCTTGGGGACGAGGTGGCGCTCGGCGATCCGGAGCTTCTCCTCCTCGGTGTAGCCGGGGAGCGAGATGATCTCCATCCGGTCCCGGAAGGCGGGCTGGATGGGGTCGATCAGGTTGGCCGTCGTGATGAACATGACCTTGGACAGGTCGAAGGGGACGCCCAGGTAGTGGTCGCGGAAAGAATAGTTCTGCTCGGGGTCGAGGACCTCGAGCAGGGCCGAGGACGGGTCGCCCCGGAAGTCGGCGCCGATCTTGTCGACCTCGTCCATCATGAAGACGGGGTTGTTGGAGCCGGCCCGGCGCAACCCCTGGATGATGCGGCCGGGGAGCGCGCCGACGTAGGTCCGGCGGTGGCCGCGGATCTCGGCCTCGTCGTGGACGCCGCCGAGCGAGATGCGGATGAACTCGCGGCCCAGGGCGCGGGCGATCGACTTCCCGAGCGAGGTCTTGCCGACGCCGGGCGGGCCGACGAAGCAGAGGATCGGGCCCTTGATCTTCTTGGAGAGCTTGCGGACGCCCAGGTACTCGAGGATGCGCTCCTTGACCTTGTCCAGGCCGTAGTGGTCCTCGTCCAGGATCGCCTTGGCCTTCTTGAGGTCCAGGTTGTCGATCGTGCTCTTGTCCCAGGGCAGGGCGAACATCCAGTCCAGGTAGTTGCGGAGGACGGTCGTCTCGGCCGACTCGGGATGCATCTGGGCCAGCCGGCTGATCTGCTTCTCGAGCTCCTCGCGGACTTCGCCCGCGACCTTGAGCTTGCGGAGCTTGTCCTGGTAGGCCTTGATCTCCTCCTGAAGCTCGCTCCCCTCGCCCAGTTCCTTCTGGATGGCCTTCATCTGCTGGCGCAGGAAGTACTGGCGCTGCATCTTGTCCATCTCGCCTTTGGCCTCGGACGAGATCCGGGACTGGACGTCGAGGAGCTGGATCTCCCGGCTGAGGAGCTCGTAGGCCTTCTTGAGCCGGGCGGCCGGGTCGACGACCTCGAGCATCTCCTGGGCCTCGGGAACCTTGAGCTCGAGGTTCGAGGCGGTCAGGTCGGCCAGCCGGCCCGGCTCCTCGACGTTGGCGGCGATGATCAGGACCTCGGGCGCCAGGGACTTGCCGAGCGAAGCGGCCTTCTCCAGGCCGGAGCGGACGTTGCGGAGGAGGGCCTCGGCCTCGATCGTCTTCTCGACCGTGTCGGGCTCGGCCAGGACCCGGATGGCCGCCTCGTAGTAGCTGGCCGTCTCCTCGAACTGCTCGACCTTGGCCCGGACCAAGCCCTGGGCCAGGATCCGGACGCGGCCGTCGGGGAGCTTGAGCATGCGCATGATCATGGCGACCGTGCCGACGTCGTAGACGTCGTCCCGGCCGGGCTCCTCGATCTCCATGTCCTTCTGGGTCAGGAGCAGGATCATCCGGTGCGAGGCGAGCGAGAGGTCGATCGCGGCCTTGGACTTCTCGCGCCCGACGAAGAGGGGGACGATCATATAGGGAAAAACGACGATGTCCCGCAGCAGGAGGACCGGAAGCTTCGGCGGGATCTGGAGCTTCTGGCTCTTTTCGTCGACGATCTCTTCGATCGGCTCTTCGCCGTTGGTGTCTTTCTCTGCCATGATGAACCTCAACTCGCTTTCGGAAGCCGGATGGTCAGGACGCCGTTCTCGAGCGTGCCCGAGGCCCGCTCGGGGTCGACCGAGGCCGGCAGGAGCACGATCCGCCGGAAGCGCCCGAACTCCCGCTCGAGGCGGAGAAAGCGGGCGCCCGGGGGCAGGTCCGTCTCCCGTTTCACGCCCCTCAGCTCGAGGCGGTTCCCGGTGACGACGACCTCGACGTCCTCGGCCTCGACGCCCGGCAGCTCCCCGCTGACGACGACCTCGGCCTCGGTCACCGAGACGTCGAGCCCCGGCCCCCAGGTCGCGAAGCTGCGGAGGGCCTCCCGCTCGAGGGCGCGGACGGCGGCCGGGCGCCGGACGCAGGCCTCAGTCTTGAGGGCGCGGCTGACGGGCTTGATGCGGCGGACCATGATCCCCCCCGTTCGGGATCAGCGTTCCTTCAGGAGATGCTCGAGCTCCTGCTTGAACTCCATGACGTCCTTGAACTCACGATAGACCGAGGCGAACCGGACGTAGGCGACCTTGTCGAGCGCCTTGAGCCGGTCCATGACGTACTGGCCGATCTCGGAGGCCGTGATCTCCTTCTCGGGCCGCTCCTGAAGCTTGGTTTCGAGCTCCTCCACGATCTCCTCGAGCCGAGAAATCGGGATCGGCCGCTTCTCGCAGGCCTTCATCAGCCCCTTGAGCAGCTTCTGGGTGTCGAAGGGCTGGCGGCTGCCGTCCTTCTTGACGACCATGTAGGGCAACTCCTCGATCTTCTCGTAGGTCGTGAACCGCCGCTGGCAGGACAGGCACTCCCGGCGGCGGCGGACGGACAGGCCCTTCTTGCTTTCCCGGGAATCAATGACCTTGCTCTCCAGGAAACCGCAGAAGGGGCATCTCATGGGGCTTCGCTCTCTCCCAGTCGCTTGAGCTGAAAGAGGGATTGACCGTCCTTCCACAATATAGCATAGCCCACCAGGCATGTCACCACGAGCTGTAGGGCGTGGACGACGACCGTCATCGCCCCGGCCAGGCCGGGGTTGATCTTGAGGATGGACGTCATCCCGAGCTGGCTGAAGGCGTGGAAGCCCCCGGCCATGCCCGGCGTCGGGATCGAGGCCCCGACCATGACCAGGAAGCAGTAGGGGATCATGAAGAAGTAGGGCACGGTCTGCTTGTAGGCCATGAAGAAGATCCAGTAGTAGAAGACGATTCCCAGCCAGACGATGAACGACCAGAGCGTGTACATGAGCATGTTGCCCGGCGAGCGGAAGAACTGGAGGCCCACGATGAACTCGTCGATGAGCTCGAGGATCTTGGCCGCCCAGCGGTCGGGCAGGGGCCGGAGGCAGACGCGGATGAGGCGCAGGGTCTTGTCCTTGAAGAAGTAGAGGGCCAGGGTCAGGAGGAGAAGGACGCTGGCGACGGCGAACCCGACGACGCCCCACAGCGTCAGGTTCGAGGCGGACTCCCGGTCCACGGTCAGGCTCTGGGCGAACAGGGGCCGGGCGATCATGAACATCCCCAGCAGGGCGCACATCGTGAACATGTCGAAGGTCCGCTCGACGACGACCGTCCCCAGGCAGAACCCCTTGCGGAGGTTCTCCTTCTTGGCGAGATAGAGCGGCTTGACGAGCTCGCCCAGCCGGCCGGGGAAGATGAGGTTGACGGTGAACCCGACGGCATTCGCGGCGAACAGGTTGTAGGTGCGGACGTCCGGCTTCTCGTGAAGGAGGAGGTAGCGCCAGCGGAAGCCCCGGGTCAGGAGATGGAGAGGGACGAGGACGATCGAGAGGACGAAGAGGGGGACGTTGATGTCCGTCAGGTAGCGGAGGGCCTCCCCCCAAGGCACGCTCCGGATGAAGAAGTACATGAAGACGGCGGTCAGTATGAGGATGACGCCCAGCCGGATCAGGTGTTTTTTGGCCAT
>JAFGBC010000310.1 GCA_016933355.1 Candidatus Aminicenantota bacterium | reverse complement strand
CGTATCATGTCGGCTCCCGCCTCTAGGACGATGACCGCTTCGATCCTCAAACGCGAGGCGAGTCCGGCGGCTTGTCCGGCGTGGCGCGGCAGGCCGTTGAGGATGACGAGGTCGTCGCGGCCGATCCGGCGCCGGGCGGCGAAGCCGTCCAGAATCTTGAGCGCAATCGGGAGGTGCGCGTCCTCGAGGAGCGTCCCATCGCGGAGTGAGGCGCGGATGACGTCCCGCTCGCGCTCCTCGAGAATCCCTTCGCCGGAAGGACGGTCTGCGGCGTCCCTCAGGGCCGCGCCGAAATCGAAATGGACGCAGCGGCGGCCGCGCCAGCCCTCCTTCTCCAGAAGGCGACCCAGCGGCGTTTTTCCCGACCCGGTCGGCCCCAGAAGAAGGATGGCTCGCCGACGCTCGGCCGGAGGGAAATCGCGCATCGAAGGGCCGTCCTTCTCCCTAGGGCCCGTCCTGCTCGACCTCGAGCGACTCGAGGAGGCAGGCCGTCAGCGTCAGGGGGGCGAAGATGAGCGGAAGGTGGTAGTCGAACTTCAGCGTTAAAGTGTTCCGACCGGCCCGGAGACGCTCGGGCCCGACTTCGACCAGGCACGCATTGTCCTTGTCGCGAAGCGCGATCTCGGCGCAGACGACGCCGTTGACGAGGGCCGTCATCCGCTGTGTGTAATCGCCGTACCAATAAGTGTGCTCGAACTCCATCGGGGAGTAGAGCCCGAGCCGCAGCCTGGTCGGTTTCTTCTTGAGGCGGTTGAGCTCGACGCGGACCTCCTTCTCGAGAACCCGCATCTCCGTCCCGAAAAACGCGGTCTTGGGACCGACGCCCTTCAGGAAGACGACCCGCTCTCTCCGCTGGAGGGCCGGCTTCGCCGGCGGGGGAAGCGTCAAAGTCCGGCGCGTGGCGGGGATCTCGAGGCCGAAATAGTCGAGGCTGTAGGCGGCCTCGACCGGCCCGGCCTTGGCCAGGGCGAGCCGGAACTGGTTGTCGGATGTCTCGGGGCTCAGGAGCCGCGTCTGTGACGAGACGGGCGGAATCGCGGCCCGGACCCGGAATCCCGAAACCCCGGCCTGGTCGGCCGCGAACGTCAGCCTCAAAAAGCCCCGGCCCGGCCTGGCGTCCTCGACCTCCAGGGCAGGCAGGGGGGGCGGGTTCGCCTTGATGAAGCCGTCGAAGAAGAGCGGCGAAAAAACCTGGCTGTCGACCGCGTAGACGAGCCGCGTCCCGTCGACCATCCTGGACTTATGGGGCACGCCCAGGCCTTCGAGGAGCGTCACCAAGGCCGCCCCGCGCCGGGCGTCGGGCGAGTTTTTGACGAAGACGAACGCCCCGCGCCGCCCTTCGTTATAATAGGCCAGGCGGTAAGGGACATAGCGCTTCACCGTGTTGGAATGGACGACGACCCGCTCCCCCGCCACGGCCGTCAGCCTATACGAGTTCCAGTAGTCCGCCTGCCAGTAACGGACGCCCGTCACCTCCATGGCGGCGACGACCCGCCGGGTATGGACGGCGCGGTCCCGGGTCGCCCGGAAGCCGGCCCGCGCGCTCCAGATGTTGGAGACGGCGAGTAAGGCCATAAGGGCCAGAGACGCCGCGACCCGGCGCTTGCCGGAGAGGAGCCAAGCCCCGGCCAGGAAGAGGACGGGCAGACAGACATAGGCCGGAAAGAGATAGCGGACGACGCCCTTGGCGCTGAAGCCGGAGGCGATGAAGACGCCGAAGAACAGCGCGAAGAATACGACGAAGAGCGCCTGCGGCCGGGCCTCGGGACGGCGGACGACCCGGACAGCGAGGACGACGAACCCGGCGAACACGACGGCGACGAAGATGAAGCCCAAGGCATGCGGCGCGCCGATCAGGAGATGCCGGATGAAGGAGGCCGTCATCGACAGCTTGTCCACGCTCATCGGCGACTTCTCCCCGGCCGTCAGGAACCGGATCATGTGGAAGCGGTCGTCGACCTCCTGCATCAGGAGCGGGAACAGCCCGACGAGCGTCGTCGAGGCCAGGATCGCGTAGCGCTTGAGGCCCGGCTTGACGCGGAGAAGCACGGCCAGCCAGGCGGTCAGGATGAATCCTGCCGTCACCTGGTGGGTCCAGAAGGCGAGGCCGGTCAGGAACCCGAAGGCGGCCAGCCGGCGTTCCTCCCCTTTCCAGGCGATCCGGTGGGCGAGAAAGAGGAGAAACGTCCCGAAGAGCAGGACGAGCGGATAGGCCGACGTGTCATCGAAGCTGACCCGGACGAGCTCGCCGATCGGGAGGGCCAGGAACAGCGTGACCAGAAGGGCGAACGTCCGGTCGAACAGCTCCTTCAGGAACAGATACTCGCCGGCCATGAACCCCAGGTAGAAAAGGAGGGTCGCGAGCTGGAGGACGAAGACGGAATAGCCGAAGAGCTTGAAGAACACCGCGAACCAGTGGCTCGAAAGCGAGCCCATATAGAGCTGTCCGTAGTAGGAGACGGGGGCGATCCGGCCCTCGGCGATGTGCTTGCCCATCAGGGCCGGAATGGCGTCATCGCTCGTCACCAGGCCGGCGCCGTGGACGAAATACGGGACGCGGACGGCGACGGCCAGAAGGAGGAGCGCCGCCAGGAGGAGCGCGTCGCGTCCGGGCCGGCGCAGCCGGAGCTTCTTTCCCCGGAGCGTGAGGACGAGCCGGGCGATCAGGACGCCGGCCAAGAGCAGGGCGGGAAGGAGCGGGCCGCCCGGGACGGGCTTCAGGGGCGGGAAGTTATCCTTGAACCAATAAAAGACCAAGAGGAGATAGAGCGGTCCGGTCAAGGCCCGGAGCAGGGCGGGGAGGCGTTTCATCCCGGGTCCCCCTCGTCAGTCGAAGAACCGGTAGCGGAAGATGTGGAAGAGGGCGGCGACGCCGTCCTTCCAGCCGATCTTCTTGCCCTCGCCGTAGTCGCGCCCCGAGTAGGAGATCGGGACCTCGTAGATGCGGGCCCGGATCTTGGCCAGCTTGATCGTGACCTCGGGCTCGAACCCGAAGCGGGCTGAGCGGAGGCGGATCTTGCGCAGCGTCTCGGCCCGGAAGACCTTGTAGCAGGTCTCCATGTCGGTCAGGTTGAGGTCCGAGACCATGTTCGACAGCGTGGTCAGGAACCGGTTCGCGACGTAGTGCCAGAAGAACAGCACGCGGTGCGGCCCGCCCAGGAAGCGGGAGCCGTAGACGACATCGGCCCGGCCGTCCAGGATGGGGCCGAGGAGCTGGGGGTACTCGGCGGGGTTGTACTCAAGATCGGCGTCCTGGACGAGGATGATGTCGCCCGTCGCTTGGGCGAACCCGGTGCGCAGCGCGGCGCCCTTGCCCTTGTTTTCGTCGTGGAGGAGGATGCGCAGATCTTTTCCCTTGAGGTGCGCCAGAATATCCCGCGTCCCGTCCTGCGAGAAGTCGTCGACGAGGAGGATCTCCTTGCGGAGGGGGAGCCGGACGCCCCGGACGCGGCGCACGATCTCGCGGATCGTCGCCTTCTCGTTGTAGACGGGGATGACGATGGAGAGCTTCATCGGGCGTCAGCCGTTCCCGCCCAGCGTCCGGCGGAAATAGTCGACCGTGAGGGCCAGTCCCTCCTCGAGGCCGACCCGCGGCTCCCAGCCGAGCTTGGCCTTGGCCGCGGCGATGTCCGGGCAGCGCCGGACCGGGTCGTCCTCCGGGAGCGGGCGGCGGTCGATCTTGGAGCGGCTCTGGGTCAGCTTGAGGACGAGCTCGGCCAGCTCGATGATCGTGAATTCGGCGGAGTTCCCCAGGTTCATGGG
>JAFGBC010000094.1 GCA_016933355.1 Candidatus Aminicenantota bacterium | reverse complement strand
CGGCTAGCTGACAATCCACAAGGCGAATCCTTTCCTTAGGCAGCCCACCTTTCTATCCCAATCCAGGCGTCCGGAAGGCCTTGGACTTCCGGGTCGGAATGAGGCGTCGATTCGGCGACGGCATCCCGGGGAAGCGCCGGTCGGACTTGGCATGGCCTGATGGAGAGACTCGAGCGATGAACCTGATCGACCTCGGTTGGAACGAATATTTCAAGGAAAGATTTGCTCCCTATGGCGAGCGGGGCCTCGTCCCGGCCCGCGTCGTCAAGCAGCAGCGGGACCGGTCCGTCCTGGACGGCGGAGGCGGGGAGTGGGTGGGCGAAGTCTCCGGCCGGTTCCGCCACGAGGCGGGCGGCCCGGCCGACTATCCCGTAGCCGGCGACTGGGCGGCGGTCGAGCCGCCGCGGGGCGGGCCGGCCCTGATCCAGGCCGTCCTGCCGCGCCGGAGCGTCTTCAAGCGCAAGGCCGCCGGGGACGCGGTCGAGGCCCAGGTCGCGGCCGCCAACATCGACACCGTTTTCCTCGTGACCGGGCTCGACGGCGACTTCAGCCTGCGCCGGATCGAGCGCTATCTGACCGCGGCCTGGGACGGCGGCGCTTCCCCCGTCGTCGTCCTCAACAAGGCCGACCTGCGCGACGACCTCGCGGCCGTCGTCCTCGATGTGGAGCGGGTCGCGCCGGGGACGCCGGTCGTCACGACGAGCGCGCTCGGCGAGGAGGGAGTCGACGCGCTGCGGCCCTACCTCGTCCCCCGGACGACGGTCGCCCTGCTGGGGTCCTCGGGCGTGGGCAAGTCGACGCTCATCAACCGCCTTCTCGGCGAGGATCGTCAAAGGACAGCCCCGACGATCGACGCCGAAGGCCGCGGCCGGCACACGACGACCGAGCGCGAGCTCGTCGCCCTTCCCGACGGGACGCTCCTCATCGACACGCCCGGGATGCGCGAGCTCCAGCTCTGGGCGGACGAAGCGAGCCTGGACCGGTCGTTCGAGGACATCGGGCGGCTGGCCGCCGACTGCCGGTTCGCGGACTGCCGCCACGCGGACGAGCCCGGCTGCGCGGTCCGGGCGGCGATCGCCTCGGGGGCGCTCGATGCCGCGCGGCTCGAGAGCTGGTTCAAGCTCGCGAAGGAGCTGCGCTATCTCTCGCTGAAGCAGGATGTCCGGGCCCGCCGCGAGTCGGAGCGGGCCTTCGGCCGCCGGGTGGCGAATTATCTCAAGAATGTCTACAAAGACAAGCGCGGCGGCTATTAGCGCCCGCCGCCGCGGGCGAGGCCCCGGTCTCTTCCCCGCTCCGGACGCCTTGCCCGACTCCTCCTTTATCTTATATATTAATATATTCCCATGGGCGAACGCGGCTACGGCTTCCACGGCAAGGTCCTTGAGATCGACCTGACCAGGGGCGATGCCCGCGCGCTTCCTCTCGACCCCGGCCTCGTCGATCTCTACCTCGGCGGCCGCGGCCTGGCGACGCGCCTCTTCTACGACGCCGTCGACCCCGGCTGCGACCCGCTCGGCCCCGACAACGTCGTCGTCATCGCGGCCTCCCCGCTGGTCGGGACGAGCGCGCCGACCGCCGGCCGCGGCCACATGGTCTTCAAGTCGCCGCTGACCGGGTTCATCGGGAGCGCCAATTCGGGCGGGACCTGGGGCGCCGCCTTCAAGGCGGCCGGTTATGACGCCCTCGTCCTCAAGGGCCGCGCCGCCGCCCCGGTCTATCTCGACATCTCGCCCGAGGCCGTCCGCGTCGAATCGGCCGCTTCCCTCTGGGGGCTCGACGTCCACGCCGCGACGGACCGGATGACCGAGGGCGCCGAGCCCGGCCTCCGGCCCAAGATCCTCGCCATCGGTCCGGCCGGCGAGAACCGGGTCCGCTTCGCCGCCGTCGTCAACGACAAGAACCGGACCTACGGACGCTCGGGGCCGGGCGCGGTCTGGGGCGCCAAGAACCTCAAAGCGATCCGGGTCCGCGGAAGGCTCAAAACGGCGATCAAGGACAAGGACCGTTTCCAGGCGGGGCTCGACCAGGCCTACCACCTCATCAAGCAGGCGCCGGTGACCAAGCGCCTGATGCGCGAGCTGGGGACGGCCGGCCTGGTCGAGCTCATCGACCTCATCCGGATGCTGCCCCACCGCAATTTTATGGACTGCAGCCATCGCGAGGAGGACCTGGAGCGGATCTCGGGCGAGACGCTGGCCAAGACCCTTCTCGTCCGGCCGGGCGCCTGCCATGCCTGCCCGATCGGATGCCAGAGGCACACCCGGGTTCCCGGCGGCGCGTCCGGCGCCGGCGACGAGAAAGGCGAAGGCCCCGAGTACGAAACGACGGTCCTGATGGGCCCCGTCTGCGGCGTCTACGACCTGTCGGCCATCACCCGGGCCAACTACCGCTGCAACGAGCTGGGCCTGGACACGATCTCGTTCGGCGGCACGGTCGCCTGCGCCATGGAGCTGTTCGAGGCGGGCGCGCTGACGGCGGACGGAGACGACGGCCTCGACCTCCGCTTCGGGAACGGCGCCGCGCTCGAGCCCCTGGCCCGGCTGACCGCGCGCCGCGAAGGGATCGGGAACCGGCTGGCCGAGGGATCGCGCCGCCTGGCCGCCTTCTGCGGGCGGCCCGAGCTTTCGATGTCGGTCAAGGGGCTCGAGATCCCGGGCTACGATCCGCGGGCGTCCCTGACCCAGGCCTTGGGCTACATGACCTCGCCCACCGGCGCCTGCCATCTCCGCGGCGGCTACGCGGTCTCGCTCGCCTTCTTCGGCGGCGCCAAGGAGATCCCGCGCTTCAGCCTGCTCCAATCGCCGATCGCCATCCGCAACATGCAGAACCTGGGCATCCTCCAGGACAGCCTCGGCGTCTGCCGCTTCACGGGCTACGCCTTCGCGGCCGACCCATGGTCGCGGATGGCGAGCGGCGTCACGGGGCTCGACTTCTCGACGGCCCGGCTCGAGGAAGTCGAGAACCGGGTGGCCGTCCTCGAGCGGCTCTTCAACATCGAGGCCGGGCTGACGCCCGCGGACGATTGGCTTCCGGCGCGTTTCGCCTCGACCCCGATCGTCATCGACGGCCGGGAGCGGGTTGTCTCGGAGGCGGCCATGGAGGGCATGCGGCGCGATTATTACCGGGTGCGCGAATGGGACGCCGCCGGACGGCCCGGGCCGGCCCTGCTGCGCGCGCTGAGCATCAAGGAGCGGAGGCCGTGACCGGGAAGGATTGGCAAGCCAGCGAGGAGCTGCTCGGGCTCTTCCAGTCGCTCGGGCGCGCGAGCCTTCTCGTCGACCTTCAGGACAGCCACAGCGGAAACATGTCCGTCAAATGGAAGGACCGCTCCGGCCGCGAGAAGATCGTGATCACGGCCACGGGCTCCCAGAAGGGCGACCTCGAGCCGAGCCAGATCTGCTTCCTATCGCTCGACGAGACCGATTACGGGCACTACAAGGCCTCGTCCGAGACCGATGTCCACGCCCGGATCCTGGCCCTCCCGGGCGTCCGGGCCTCGTTCCACGCCCACACCAAGGAGCTGGTCACGGCCACCTTCGACGACGCGGACAAGCCGGGCGCGCCGGCCGCCTTCGTCCCGATCGACCCCCTCGGTTGGCATGTCTTGGGCGGCGAGGTGCCGGTCGACTGGCTGGCCGTCCCGAGCGGTTCGTTCGAGGTCATCGAGACCGTGCCCCGACGGCTGGCCTCCCACCCCGCGACGGTCGTCCAGACGCACGGGACGTTCGCCCGGGGCCGGACCCTGCCCGAGGCCTTTTACGTCCTGAACATCGCCAACACCTCGGGTTATATCGCGCGCCTGCTCGAGACGATCGGCGTCGACCTCGGGCGGCTCCGGACCGCGATCCGGGCCGACCCGGCGGCGCACTTCGCCTATCCGCCCTCGCCCTACGAGACGGAGGGCGACGACGTCTGCGATTTCCCGGACGAGGAGGAGATCCTCAAGGAGTTCCGGAAGACCGGGAACCGCGTCTTCGAATCGCGGCTCTCGCCGTTCCACGCCGGCTCCATCTCGGCCCGCGGCGTCGACGACCTCCTCTACGCGGGAAAGGGCGCCATGCCGCGCGACGTCGGGGGCCCGCTGCGGCGGCTCCCGATCGCGGCGGCGGCCGGCGACCCCGAGGAGCTCCGCCGCCACAAGCTCATCTACGCCGAGACGGATTTCCAGACCGTGATGCACTGCTACCAGCCCGAGGCCGAGGCCTTGGCCCATTACCGCTATCCGGGCGAGGCCGAGCCGGCCGACCGGGTCGTCCCGATCGACGCCGAGGGCGGTTTCCTCTACCTCGTCATCCCCGTCCTGCCGCCCAAGGTCGACGACGCGGAGTTCCTGGCCAAGCTCCACCAGTACAAGGTCGTCATCGTCCGGGGCGGCGGCGTTTGGGCCGTGGGCGCGCAATCGCTGAGCGAGGTCCTGCACCATCCCTCGTCGGTGCGCGAGATCTGCTTGTATCGGATCGGCGCGATCCAGCGGGGGCTCGACCTGCGGAAGATGGAGCCGAAGAAGGCGCAGAAATGGTGACGCGGCGCCGGCGGCCGGCCGAGGCGGAGCGGACGATAAGAAACGGACGGGCGACCCAGCCGCCGAGGTCCGGCGCCGGACGCGGGGCCGGGCGCATCCGGCGCTTCCGGGAGCGGGCCGAAGCCGTCGGGGCCGAGGTTGTGATCGCGGCCGGGCCGACTCAAGCCCGAGGGATGATCGCCGGGATCATCCGGGAGACCGGCGCCGCGACGGTGGCGTCCGCCGGCGACGCAAAGGGATACCTCACCGCCGCCCTTAACGCCGGGCTTGTCCGCGGGCCGAAGGCCGAGGACATCGCCGCCGCCGGGGCGGGCGTCGTGCTCGCCCATTACGGCATCGCCGAGACGGGGAGCCTCGTCCATCTCGACCGGAGCGACGCCGACAAGAACGCCTGGACCCTGCCGCCCGTCTGCCTCGCCGTCCTCGAGGCGAAAACGATCGCCGAACGGCTCGAGGACGTCCTTCCCGCCCTGCGCCGGCACCTGGCCGACGCGGGCGGGTTCGGACAGGCCTCGATCGTCACCGGCCCGAGCCGGACCGCCGACGTCGAGAACGTCCTCCAAACCGGCGTCCATGGCCCGGGCCGCCTCATCATCGTCCTTATCGAAGGGAAGGCGGTGCGTCGGAGATGAGCCGGGCCCGGATCGACCCCGCCCTTCGCTCCGTCCTGGACGAATTCGCCCGGAGCTACCTGGTCAAGCGCCGGAACGCCCTGATGGGACAAGACTTCGAAGCGCTGCGGACGCTCCTCGCCGACATGAAGGACCGCAGCCTCGAGCGGAACGCCGAACTGCTCGACCGGTTCGAGGCCGAGTCCCGCAAGCGGGGGAGCGAGGTCTTGAGGGCGCGGGACGGCGACGAGGCGAACCGGATGATCGCGGACGCTCTCCTCCGCCAGGGCGCCGCCAAAGTCGCCAAGAGCAAGTCCATGGTCGGCGAGGAGACGCGCCTCAACGATTATCTCGCCGGCCGGGGGATCGAGCCGCGCGAGACCGACCTGGGCGAGTGGATCGTCCAGCTCGAGGCCGAGGCGCCCACCCACATGGTCATGCCGGCCATCCACCTGACGCGGGCCGACGTCGCCCGCATCTTCGCCCGGCGGCTGGGCCGGCCGGTGCCCGACGAGATCCCGGCCCTGGTCCGGATCGCCCGCGAGGAGCTGCGCCGCGAGATCTTCGGCATCCCGGCCGGGTTCATCGGCGCCAACGCTCTCGTCGCCGAGAACGGCGCCGTCCTGCTCGTCACGAACGAGGGGAACGGCCGCCTCGTCTCGACCGTGCCCCGCGTCCAGGTCGTTTTGGCCTCGATCGAGAAGGTCGTCCCGACCCTGGCCGACGCGGCCCTCGTCCTCCGCCTCCTGCCCCGGAACGCGACCGGCCAGGTCTTTTCGAGCTATGTCTCGTTCATCGCCGGGGCCGGCGGCCGTCCGCGGACGATCGTCCTCCTCGACAACCATCGCTCCGAGATCCTGGCCGACCCCGTCTTCCGCCAGGTCCTGCGCTGCATCAAGTGCTCGGCCTGCCTCAACGTCTGCCCGGCCTATAAGATCCTGGGAGGAAAGGAGTACGCCCACGTTTACATGGGCGGAATCGGGACGCTGCTGACGGCCTGGGTCCACGGCCTTAAGGCGTCGCAAGAGATGGCGGGGCTCTGCCTGGGCTGCCACCGCTGCGAGGATTACTGCGCGGCCAAGATCAAGATCGCCGACCTCGTGATCGCCCTCAAGGAGAGGCTCAACGAGCGGCAGGGCGGGCCGGTCTGGAAGCGGGTGGCCTTCGAGGGCGTCCTGGCGAGGCCGCCGCTCCACCGGGCGGCGTTCGCGGCGGCGCGGGTCGCGAGGCCGCTGTTAGCCGGGAGACACGGGTTCCTGCGCCGGCTTCCGTTTCCTTTCGGGAGATACGATCGGTTCAGGGCCGTCCCGTTGCCGGCGAAGAAGACTTTCAGCCGGTTGTTCAGGACGCGCCGGGCGGGAGACGGAGCGCCCCCCGAAAAGGGAAAGGTCACGATTTTCGCGGGTTGCCTCGTCGAGCATTTCTATCCGGAGATCGGGCTGGACGCGGTCCGCGTCCTCCGAGCGCTCGGCTGCGGCGTCGACCTCGCCCCGGCCGTCTGCTGCGGCTTCCCCTCCGCGAACGGGGGGTTCTCGAAGGCCGCCCGCAAGTCGTACCGTCGGCTGATCGAAGCGATCCGGGCCGCCGACACCGTCGTCACCCTCTGCCCGACCTGCACGACCATGCTCGGCCACGCCGGGCCGGAGCTGACGGGGGAGGAGGCGGCGGGGCTGGCCGGCAAGGTCGTCTCGTTCGCGGAATTCATCGAGCGGAGGCCCAAGAAGGATCTGACGCGTATTCTGAAGCCGACGCCGGAGCCGAACGTCATGACCTACCACGAATCCTGTCACCATAAATATTATCTCAAGGCCGCGGCCGCGACGAGGTCCGTGCTCGAAGCCGCGACCGGCGCCCCGATCGTCGACATGCCGGAGACCGCGACCTGCTGCGGTTTCGCGGGAAGCTTCTCGGTGGACCAGCCCGAGGTCTCGGCCGCGCTCCTCGAGGAAAAGCTCGACGCCGTCCGCGAGACCGGCGCGGACGTCGTCGCTCTCGATTGTCCCGGCTGCCTGCT
>JAFGBC010000309.1 GCA_016933355.1 Candidatus Aminicenantota bacterium | reverse complement strand
TCAAGGCCGGGGAGGAGATCAAGGTCGTCTACACCTACAAGGTCTACATCCACGGCTGACGGCGCGCCGGCGCCGTTCGAGGCCGGGCGGAGCCGGATTGACATCGGCCCGCCACCTCTTCTAAAATTAAAATGAATGGGGGGCTCTTTTTCCGGGAAAGCGTTTCAGCGCATGGTGTCCGAGAAGGAAGGGACGACGGCGAAAAGAGCCGTTCCCGTCTGGGCGGGCGGGGCGCTCGGATTCATCCTGATCGTGCTCCTGGCCGGAGGCGGCTGGTTCTTCCGGAGCCAGCAGCAGCGGTTGCGCGCCGAGGCCGAGCGGAGCCTCGAAACGATCGCCGGCCTCAAGGTCGGCCAGATCGTCCATTGGCGGTCGGAGCGGCTGGCGGACGCCTCCGAGATCATGGAAGCGCGGTTTTTCAAAGAGGTGATCGTCGGATGGTTCTCCGACCCTCGCCCGGAAGCCGAGGACGCCGTTCGCGGCCGGTTCCGCTCACTGGCGGCGCTGCGCGGCTACTTCGACGTCCTGCTGGTTGACGACCGAGGCCGCGTCCGCATGAGCCTGACGAACCGGACCGGGAGCCTTGATGGGGAAGCCGTCCGGATTTTGGAGGCCGCGGTCGCGGAACGCCGTCCGCTTCTCGGCGACCTCCATGTCGTCGAGGATGAGCTTCCCCCGCACGTCGACGTGGTCGCCCCGCTCTTCCCCGGGAACGAGCCGGGCGCGCGGGCCATAGGCGCCGTCTTCATGCAGAGCGACGCCCGTCGGTTCCTCTACCCCCTCATCCAGGCCTGGCCGGTGCCCAGCCGGAGCGCGGAGACGCTTCTCGTTCGGCGGGAGGGCGACGAGGTCGTCTTTCTCAACGACGCCCGCCACCAGCCGGGCACCGCTCTCAAGCTGAGAATCGGCATCGACCGGCGCGACGTTCCGGCCGTCCAGGCCGTCCTGGGCCGGGAAGGGGTTGTCGAGGGGATCGACTATCGGGATGCCCGGATTCTGGCCTCGCTCCGGGCCGTCCCCGACTCTCCCTGGTTCATGGTCGCCAAGGTCGACAAGTCCGAGGCCCTCTCGGGCTGGCTGTTGCGCTCCACCTTGATCGTCGCCCTGATCCTGGCCTTTGCGGCGGCGGCGGGGGCCTCGTTTCTCTTTCTCTGGCAGCGGAGCGCGAAGGTTCACTACCAAGCGCTGTATCGCGCGGAGGCCGCGCTCCGGGAGCGGGAGGAGATGATGCGGAGCATCTTCCGCGTCGCCCCGACCGGTATCGGGGTCGTCAAGGACCGGGTCCTGCTCGAGGTCAACACTCGGATCTGCGAGATGACGGGCTTCGCCCCGGAGGAGCTCGTCGGGCGGAACGCCCGGATCCTGTATCCGACCCAGGAGGATTACGATTACGTCGGGACCGAAAAATACCGCCAAATCGCCGCGACCGGGACGGGCGTCGTCGAGACGCGATGGAAGCGCAAGGACGGGGCGGTGATCGACATCCTGCTGGCCTCGACGCCGATCGATCCTCGAGATCCCGGCCGGGGGATAACGTTCACCGCTCTGGACATCACCGAGCGGAAAAGGGCCGAGGAGCGCCTGCGGCTGACGCTGCAGGAGCGGGAGGTCATGCTCCGCGAGATCCATCACCGGGTCAAGAACAACATCCAGATCATCTCGAGCCTGCTCCGCCTCCAGTCGCGCGCGATCCGCGACCGGACGGCCGTCGACGCTCTCAACGAGTGCCAGAGCCGCATCCGCTCCATCGCCCTGATCCACGAGAAGCTCTATCAATCCCGGGATTTCGCCCGGGTCGACTTCAGCGACTATATCGCCAACATGGTCGGGCACCTCGTGTCCTTCCACAGCGGCGTCGGAGGGCGGGTCCGCTTCCGGATCGAAGCGGACGACGTCAAGCTGGACATCAACCGAGCCATCCCCTGCGGGTTGATCATCAACGAGCTCGTCACCAACGCCCTGAAGCATGCCTTTCCCGCCGGGCGCGGCGGCGAGATCGTCATCCGGCTTTGGACTCTGGAAGGCGGGCGGCACGCCCTTTCGGTCAAGGACACGGGGGTGGGTCTCCCGGACGGCCTGAATCCCGAGTCGGCCTCCAGCCTGGGGTTCCAGATCGTGGGCGACCTGGTCCGGCAGCTCGAAGGCGCGATGGAGGTCGTCCGCGGAGGCGGGACCGAAATCGTCGTCCGCTTCTAGCGGGCGGTCTCGGGGTGGGAGGCCATCGCCCGGATCAGCGCGGGCGTGGGGGGCGGGCCGTTGCCTCCGAACTCGGCGAAACGGGCGAACGCGGACTCGACGAGCATGCGATTGCGTTCGGGGTCGTAGTCGGCGAACCGGTCGTCGAGGCTCCACGCCTCTTCGGTTTCGATCGGGAGCATCCGAGCCGGTCCCGCCCGGGAAAAATCGAGCCGGTCGAGCGCGATGAGCTTGTAGCGGCGGTGAAGCCGGGTTTTGAAGAAGACGAGGCGGCGCGGCAGGTTATAGGCGATGCTCCATCGGGTGTCCGCCTGCTCGACCGACCTCAGAGCCACGAACGCGTCGTCGACGACGGGCGCCTGCCCCAGCCATTCGAAATCGCGGAGGAAGGTCGCGGCCTTGACGAAGCGGTCCGCGGACTCCGATTCCCAAGGGACGCGGCGCTTGACGCCGACCCCGGACTGAAGCTCGAGGGCGCGCAAGGCGTCCGCGTAGGCGTCGTTGGCCAGGACGGGCACGGTCAGATAGCCGCCCGTCACGGCCGTCCGTTTCCCGGCGACGAACGCGACGACGGCGGCGTTCCCCTTACGGTCGGCGACGAAATAGTGGACGTCGAAAAGGAGCCGGGCTACGCGGACGTCTTCGTCGCCGGACAGGACGTCCTTGACCGAGCCGGCCGTGTCGAGCTGGTACTGAATCCACTCCAGCTCGCTCAGGGCGGACCGTCCGTCGACGGCGGCGTATTCGGCCGGCCCGGCCAGCCCCTCCACGGACAGCCCGGCCTCGTTCAACCCGCCGAGCGGAAACTCCCGGCCGAACCTGTTGAAGGTCACGCTTCCGTATTTCGACGTCCAGCGCTTCGGCGTTCCGCCGCCCAGCCCGGGCTCGAAGGCGTGCTTGGCGAGCCCCCGCTTGTTGACGAAGACCAGACCGTCCCCGGCCGGGCCGTCGTGGTTCCTGGCCAGGAACAGGGCGCCTCGTCCTTGGAGGATGAAGGCCGTGCAGCCGGGTCCGGCGGCCGGGGCCGGGCCGCGCAGGGCGACGCGGATGAGCAGGATTTCGGAGTGCCCGGCCGTCCGGATCGGCGGCCCCCAAAGCTGGACGCCGCTCGTCACGAAGACATGGGTCTTGCCCTTCTTCTTGTATCCCCAGCTGAGCTCGTAGCGATGCTTGGTGACGAAGTTCACGGGGAACAGCTGTCCGTGATGGGAGTGCCCCGAGAGCTGGATGTCGGCGATCGTCCGGCTGACGTTCTCGAGGTCGACCGGCCGGTGGTCGAGCAGAATGACGGGCAGGTCGTCGGGCGTTCCCGCCAGGAGATCGGCGACGGGCTTGCGGGGCCCGAATCGCCGGTCGTTTCGCCCGGCCAGGACGAAGGCGTCGCCGACCCGGACGACCTCGTCCCGCAGCATCCGGATGCCGGCCTGCGCGAAGAACTCGGGCCGGCCTCCGGCGTAGCCCTCGTGGTTGCCGAGCACCCCGAAAACGCCGAACCTCGACCTCAAGCGCCGGAATCCGGCGGCGAAATGATCGAGCCGCTCGTCGGGCCGGTCGCCCTCCAGGACGTCTCCGCCGATCAGCACGACGTCGGGCTCGAGCGCGTTGACCCTGGCCGCGAACCGGTCCATGAACCCGGGGGACGTCGCGTCGCCGAGGTGGAAGTCGGCGGCGAAGGCGATCTTGAGCTCGGACAGGGGCGAGGACTTGCGCGGGACGTCGATGTCGTAGGTTTTGACGCGGAGCGTCCGGAAGTTCCAGACGCCGGCCAGGACGACGAGGACGGGGAGGCCCAGGCCGGCGGCCAGGCGCAGAGCGCGGACGCGCGGCGCGCGGGCCCGGTCCTTGGAGAGGAGGCCCGAGAGCCGCGCCGCTCCCGCGACAAGGTCGACGGCGAGCACGGTCAGGACGAGATAGAGAAGGTAGACCGCGGCGTCGTAGCCCGCGAGCATGGCCAGCCGCCGCACGCCCTCCGCCCCGCGGTGGGAGAGGCGTTCGGCGACGGGGAAGCCCGAAAGGAGAAGAAGCGAAACGCCGGCCCAGGCGACGCGCCCGGCGCGCCGGGGGATGAGCGTGCCGATCCGGACGAGGGCGTAGACGATGAGCGGCGCGGCATAGATGATCTCGTCCAGAAGAAACATGACCGATTCTTCCTCATCATACC
>JAFGBC010000093.1 GCA_016933355.1 Candidatus Aminicenantota bacterium | reverse complement strand
CGATGTTGCGCGGCTCGATCTCCTCCTTGAGAGAGCCGACCGAATTGACCGAGATGATCCGCTCCACGCCGAGGAGCTTGAACCCGAAGATATTGGCCCGGTAGTTGACCTCGGCCGGGAGGTAGCGGTGGCCCCGGCCGTGCCGGCTCAGGAAGGCGACCCGCTTCCCCTCGAGGGTCCCCAGGACGAAGGCGTCGGAGGGCTTGCCGAAGGGCGTCGAGAGGCGGACCTCGCGGACGTCGCGGACGCCCTCCATCTCGTAGAGACCCGTCCCGCCGAGAATGCCGATCGCGGCGCGCGGTTGCGAACTGGCCATGGCCTGCCTCCTTGGATGGACCTCTATCTATATACTGCCGTATGAGGCAAGTCAAGCCGCGGCCGCGGAGGCCGGTCCCGAGGGCCGGCCGGAGAGGAACGCTCTCAGCGCTTGAACTTCATGACGACGGCGTCTGCGTAAAGCGCCTTTCGGGGCTGGAAGGCGTTCTTGACCGGGAACGACGCGCTCCAGGACACCCCGGTCACATAGAACGCGCCCTTGCCGTCCGCGGCGACCCCGTAGAATCTGTCATCGTCCGGGCCGCCGAGACACCGGGCGCCGACCAGGCTCCGACCGTTGGGCTTGAAAACGGCCAGGATCGCCTGGAGAGAGGTCGCCCCATCCCGGTCGGCAGGAGGTGCGCCCGGAAACGCAGACCCGAAGGAGTAGCCGGCGACATAGGCATAGCCCGACGCGTCGACGACGAGATCCTCGAAGCGGTCCGCGTCCGGGCCGCCCAGATAGGTCGAATAGATGAGGCTCCGGTCGTCGGCGGCCATCTTGGTCAGGAAGCCGTCCTCTTTCCCTCCCAACGAGCTTTGGTAAGCCGCCTGGGTGGGAAAGTTAGAGCTCATCGTCGTGCCGGCCACGAAGAGGGCGCCGTCCGCGCCGAGGGCCACGGCGTTGACGATATCATGTCCCGAACCTCCCAGATAAGAGGAAAAGCCGATCGTCTGGCCGTCCGCAGCGAGCCTGCTGATGAAGCCGTCGCAGGGGCCGCCGCCGAACGCCTTCTGGAAAGCCTTCTTGATCGGAAAGCCTTTTCCGTTCGTAAAGCCCACGACATAAATCTGGCCCTGACCGTCCAGCGCGACGCCCTCGACGCTGTCCCATCCCCCTCCGCCCCAATAGGTCGAAAACGCGAGGCTCCCCCCCTTGGCCGGAATCTTCGCGACAAATCCGTCGTAGGTCCCGCGGGAGAACTTCGGCCGGATCGCCTTCTTGACCGGAAACTTTTCGCCGCAGGCGCCGACGACGACGGCGCTTCCGTCCGCGTCGACGGCGACGCCGTAGCCGAAGTCCTGGTCGGGCCCGCCCAGGTAGGTCGAGAAGATCAAACCCTTGCCGTTCTTGGCCAGCCGGGCGACGAACGCGTCGGCGCGCAGGTTCAGGACTTCGGATTGAACGGGATTCGCGAGAGGGAAATCCGTGCTCTCGGTCTCGCCGGCCAGATAGATGGATCCGTCCTTGCCGAGGGCGACGGCGAAGCCGTGATCGAGGCGGTTCCCGCCCAGATACGTCGAAAAAACAAGGCTCCGCCCGTCCGGCGCGAACTTGGTCAGGAAGGCGTCCCAGACGCCCCCCTTGAACCGCGGCTGCCGTGCGTCCTTGACCGGAAAATCCACGCTGCACGTCAAGCCCGTTACGTAGAGGCTACCCTTCGCATCCACGGCCAGGTCCCAGCCCCAGTCCTTAACGTCGCCGCCGAGGAACGTCGAGTAGACCAGGACCAGGGGGTCGATGAAAAGATCGCGCTCGGGGTCATAGCCTCCGACCCGGAAGCCGAAGGTGTCCGGCCCGACGGAGATGAACGAAGACTCGACCGCGACGCGGCGCCCGTCCGCGATCTGGTAGCAATCGGGACGTCGCTGGACGAGCGTCGCCGATTCCATCTCGATCCTGAGGTCGCCGTCCGCGCCGATACCGCAGCGGCGGGCGCCTCGGTAGGCGAAGCGGATGTCGTCCGCCCGGCCTCCGGGCCGCACGATCCAGTCATATTCGACTTCCCCTTGGACGCCGTAGACCTCAAGGTCGACGCCCGCATAGAGAGCTTCGTAGCGGACGGCCTTCGCCGTCGGGAGGTCGACCTGCCATCGGGAGGGATCGTTCCCGATGAAACGATGGACCACGTAATCGGCGGGGTCGACGGCGCGGACGACGGGGCCGGGATTTGCGCCCAGGAAGTCGAGGCTCGCGACGTCCCCATCGCGACCCTCCGACCCCTCCGCCGTCCTGAAATCGAACGTCAACCCGGCGGGCGCGACCAAAAGCCGGTAAGCGGCGGCGTCCGCGTAGAACAGGGGCGCGCCGGCCTCCTCCGTCTGGTGCCGGACGAAATAGAGGGGAAGGGCGCCGAAATCAGGCTGGGACGCGGCGAGGGTCGACCGGACGCCCGGCTGCGGATCAGGCGGATGCCCGGGATCCCGCCCCGGGGAGAAGGACAGCAGGACAATCGCGCCGACAACCGACATCATCTTGCCCATCATGACGACCTCCCGGCTACGATTTCGGGAGCAACCCTCCCGGCTACCGCTGATTGTATTCAAACCCCGCCCGGGAAGGCAACCCCTCAGCCGCCAGGCATTAAGGCCGGGGCTGCTAAGGATAGTCCCGTGCGTCTTGCGCATGGGACAACCCCACAACAAGCTGCGGACTTGTTGTGGGGCGACCTAAAGCTTTAGCACTCAGGTCGCCCCTCAGCCGCAGGGCCCAGCGTTCCGTCGGATTGACGGGACGGAGCTGCCTTTGCTATCCTGGGGCGGACGGCGACCCAGCCTCAAAGGATCCGGACATGAGCATCCGATGCGCTTCCTGTCGAGCCGAGAATCCCGAAACCTCCCGCTATTGCTCCAGCTGCGGGACCAGCTTGACGACGGGCGCGAGCGGCTCGCGCCTCCCAGACCTCACCGAAACGATCCGCACCCTGCCCCACATCCTGGAGCCCGGCCAGACCGTGGCCGGGCGCTATAAGGTCATCGACGACCTCGGCCGCGGCGGAATGGGAAGGGTCTATAAGGTGTACGACACCAAGGTCAAGGAGAAGATCGCGCTCAAGCTGATCCGGAACGAGGTCGCCGGCGACGTCGAGGCCCTGGAGCGCTTCGGGAACGAGCTCAAGCTGGCCCGGCAGATCGTCAGCCGAAGCGTCTGCCGCATGTACGACCTGGGCGAGGCCGACGGCACCCATTTCCTGACCATGGAATATGTCCCGGGCGAGGACTTGCGGGCGCTGGCCCGCAAGGTCGTGCGATTCAGCCCGGCCCAGGCGGTCGCGATCGCCCGCCAAGTCTGCGAGGGCCTGGTCGAAGCCCACCGGGCCGGCGTCGTCCACCGCGACTTGAAGCCGTCCAACATCATGATCGACGACCAGGGCACGGCCCGGATCCTGGATTTCGGGATCGCCAGCTCCTTCCAGACCAAAGGCCTGACCGCGGCCGGCGTCGTCGTCGGCACGGCCGAGTACATGAGCCCCGAACAGATCGCCGGCAAGGACGTCGACGCCCGCGCCGACATCTACGCCCTCGGCGTCATTCTCTACGAGATGCTGACCGGGCGCGTCCCGTTCGAGGGAGACTCGCCCCTGACCGTCGGCGTCAAGCACAAAACCGAGGCGCCGCTCGACCCGCGCCAGATCGTCGCGGCCGTCCCCGAGGAGCTGGCCCGGCTCGTGCTGCGTTGCCTGGAGAAGGACCGGACAAAGCGGTTCCAGACGGCGGAGGAGCTCCTGGCCGAGCTCCAGAGGATCGAGAAGAGCCTGCCGACCACCGCGCGCAAGGCGGTCCGGAAGCCCCTGACCTCGCGGGAATACACGGTTAAATTCACCCTGCGCAAGCTCCTGGCGCCGGCCTTGATCCTGGCCGCCCTCGGCGCGGCCGTCGCCGGCTGGCTCATCCTACGCGGGAAGGGCGGCGGGCTGCCGCCGGGCCAGCGGCGGTCGATCGCCGTCGTCAGCTTCGAGAACCTGACCGGCGAGAACGCCTACGACGGCCTGAGCAAGGTCATCCCGACGCTCCTCATCACCAACCTCGAGAACTCGAGACTGTTCGACGTCGTCACTTGGGAGCGGCTCCACGACCTCATCAAGAAGATCGGCAAGCCCGACGTCGATTTCATCGACCGCGAGCTGGGCTTCGAGCTGTGCCGGGAGGACGGCGTCGACGCCATCGTCCTGGGCACGGTCGCCAAAGCCGGCTATACCTTCGCCACCGACGTCAAGGTCTACGACGTCGCCAGCAAGACCCTCCTCAAGAGCGCCAACGCCCGCGGCGAAGGGGCCGAGAGCATCCTGCGCAGCCAGATCGACGAGCTAACCCGCGAGATCGAACTGGGGGTGGGCACGCCCGAGAAGAGGGTCGAAGCTGCGCCGTCCAAGGTCGCCGACCTGACGACGTCGTCGATCAAGGCCTACGATCATTTCCTGACAGGACGCGAGGAATACGACAAGCTCTATTACGGGGACGCCCTCAAGTCCTTCGAGAAGGCCGTCGAGATCGACCCCGAGTTCGCGGTCGCTTACCTATTCCTGGCCCGGTCGCGCGGCGAGCTGGGCGAAAGGGCGGGAAGCCTTCAGGCCTACGAGCAGGCCAAAGCCCACGCCGGGAGGGCGTCGGAAAAGGAGCGTCTCTATATCGAGGAGGCCTACGCGGGCGCCGTCGAGCGGGACGGCAAGAAACGGCTCGGCCTTCTTCTCGAGCTCGTCAAGAAGTATCCCAAGGAAAAGTTCGCCCGCTTCGAGCTGGGCAATCACTATTTCGCCCTCGGACGCTACGAAGAAGCGGCCGCCGAGATGAAAAAGGCGCTGGCCCTTGACGCCCACTACGGGCTGGCCCTCAATCAGCTGGCCTATGCCTACGCGAACATGGGGCAGCCCGAAAAAGCGCTCCCCCTGTTCGAAAAATACGCCGCGATGGCGCCGGGCGACGCCAACCCGGTCGACTCCATGGCCGAGACGTATTTCCGGCTGGGCGACTACGACAGGGCGGCCGAGAAATACCAGGAGGCGCTTCGGATCAAGCCCGATTTCGTCAACGCCTGCTGGGGGCTGGCCTACGTTTCAGCCCTGAAAGAAGACTACGCCAAGGCGCTGAGCTGGGCCGACCAGTTCATCCTCCTGGCTCCTACGCTGGGGATCAAGGGGCAGGGCTACTTCTACAAGAGCTTCCTGAATTTATGGCTGGGGAGATACGGCCAGGTCGTTGACGAGATGGATTGGCTGAAGGGCCTGTCCTCTAGTATGGGCTACGGCCAGGGCATCGCCGCCGGCGACCTTCTGGCGGGCTGGGCCCTCATCGAGCGAGGCGAGCTCGACCGGGGCCGCGAGCGGCTTATAAGCTTCATGGACGCTCCGCCCGAGGCGGGCGGCGTCGGCGGGAGCACGTCGCCGAACGCCGAGGCCATCAGGGCCTATTTAATGGGGACGATCGACCTCAGGGCGGGCCGGGTCGAGGACGCCAGGACGGCCCAGACCCGAATGGAAGCGCTGCTTCCTAAGATCGAAGCCCCGTCGAGGCCCGGACTCGCCTATCCGAGCTCGCAATGGAGGGGCGAGATCCTCCTGGCCGAGGGGAAAGCCGACGAAGCGATAGCTGTTCTGCTCGAAGCGCCGGGTCGCGGCATGCCCCCGAATATCCGCGAGATCCTCCCCTTCTATAACCTGCCGTTCGAGAGGGACGCCCTCGCCCGGGCCCATGCGCTCAAGGGGGAAAACGGCAAGGCCGCGGCCATATACGAAAAGCTCCTCGCGCCCGACCCGAAGGATCCGGCCCGGATGCTCATCCACCCCCTCTATCACTACAGGCTGGCCGCGCTCTATGAGAAGCTGGGCCGAAAGGACAGAGCCCGAGCGGAATACGAGCGCTTTCTCGCGGTCTGGAAGGACGCCGACCCGGCCCGGCCCGAGCCGGCGGACGCCCGGGCGCGGCTTAAAGCGCTCTAGCCCTTCCAGAGCCCGAGCTGGACGAGAAGGTCCAGGCCGTCCCACTCCCCCCAGCGGTCGACGACCTTGCCCTCCTCGATCCGCAGGATCTCGATCCCGCGGAAGGCGATCCGGCGT
>JAFGBC010000308.1 GCA_016933355.1 Candidatus Aminicenantota bacterium | reverse complement strand
TGTTCTCGATCGCCAACGACCTGAGCAAGATGCAGGTCGAGTGCACCGTCGACGAGGCCGACATCGGGAAGGTGGCCGAGGGCCAGAAGGTCCGCTTCACGGTCGACGCCTTCCCCGAGGATACCTTCAACGGCGTCGTCAAGCAGGTCCGCTACTCCCCGACCATCTCCCAGAACGTCGTCACTTACACGACGATCGTCGACGTTAACAACCCGGGCATGAAACTCCGGCCGGGCATGACGGCGACGGTTTCGATCATCAGCGGCGAGGCCAAGGGCGCCCTCCGCGTTCCCAACGCGGCGCTGCGCTTCACTCCGACCCTCCCCGCCGAGGAACTGGCCAAAATCATGAAGGAGAGCTTCGAAGGCATGGCCGCCAAGCGCCAGGCCGAAGGCGGCGGGTCGGGACAGCCCTCGGCCGCGGCGGCCGGCCCGGCCGGGTCCGGCGCGACGCTCGGCGCCGCGCGGCCCGACGGCCAGGCCGGGAGCGGCCGGCCGGGCGGGATGATATTCGGCCAGGGGCAGGGCGCGCGGAGCGGCCGGCAGCCGTCCCGCGTCTGGATTCAGGACGCGAGCGGGAAGCTCCGGATGGTTTTCCTCCGCCCCGGCGTGACCGACAACTCCTACACCGAGATCCTGCGGAGCGACCTCAAGGAGGGCGACCTGGTCATCATCGGGGAGAACGGGACGACGACCGCCTCTTCCCAGAGCGGGCCGCCGCGGGGCCCCATGTTCATCGGGCGCTGAAGGTTCGGCTGCAGAGGGGCCTCCCATGAGTCGCAAGATCATCGAGCTTAAAAACCTGGTCAAAACATACTGCGTCGGCGACAGCCTGGTCCGGGCCCTGCGCGGCGTGAGCTATGAGGTCGAGGATGGCGAGTTCCTGGCCGTCATGGGGCCCTCCGGCTCGGGCAAGTCGACGCTGATGAACATCCTGGGCTGCCTGGACAAGCCGACCGAAGGCCAGTACATCCTCGACGGACAAGATGTCTCGAAATACAGCAAGAACGACCTGGCCCGCATCCGCAACGAGAAGATCGGGTTCGTCTTCCAGACCTTCAATCTCCTGGCCCGGACGACCGCGCTCGAGAACGTCGAGCTTCCGCTCCTCTATTCCCACGCCAACGGCCACAACCGGACCGAGCGCGCCCTGGCCGCCCTGGACTCCGTCGGGCTCATGGACCGCGCTTCTCACAAGACGAACCAGCTCTCCGGCGGCGAGCAGCAGAGAGTTGCGATCGCCCGCGCCCTGCTCAACAGCCCCTCCCTGATCCTGGCCGACGAGCCGACCGGGAACCTGGACAGCAAGACGAGCGACGAGGTCATGGCCATCTTCGACGACCTCAACCGGGATAAAGGCATCACCGTCGTCCTGGTCACCCATGAGCGCGACATCGCCGAGTGGGCCCGGAAGAGCATCCACCTCAAGGACGGCCAGATCATCCGCGAGGAGACGAACCCCCGCTTCCGTACCAAGGGCGTCCGGGGCCAAGGAGCCAAGCCATGACGAAATTTCTGAGGATCTGCCGGATCGCCCTCCGGGCCCTGACCCGGAACAAGATGAGGACGTTCTTGACGGCGCTCGGTATCATCATCGGAGTCGGCGCCGTCATCGCCATGGTCAGCATCGGCGAGGGCGCCAAGAAGGGCGTCGAGGAGCGCTTCAACTCGATGGGGACGAACCTTCTCTTCGTGTCCCCCGGCAGCCGGTCGGCCCGCGGCGTCCACAGCGGGTTCGGCGGGTTCCAGAGCCTGACGCCCGAAGACGCCCATGCCATCGAAACCCAGTGTGACGCCGTCATTCACACCTCCCCGTCCGTCAGCTCGCGGGCCCAGGTCGTCTACGGCAACAAGAACTGGAACACGTCGATCCAGGGAACGGGCGCCCATTACCCCGAGGTCCGCAACTGGGAGGTCGAGGAGGGGACGTACTTCGACGAGGGCCATGTCAAGTCCGGCGCCAAGGTCTGCGTCCTGGGGAGCGAGGTCAAGAAGAGCCTGTTCGAGGGCGAGGACGCTATCGGCAAAATCATCCGGATCAAGGCGATTCCCTTCAGGGTCCTGGGCGTCTTCAAGTCCAAGGGCGAATCGGGCGGCTGGTTCAACCGCGACGACATGATCGCGGCCCCCTACACGGCCGTCATGAAAAGGCTCCAGGGCGTCGACTACATCTCGTCGATCGACGTCCAGGCCGTATCCTCGGCCCGGACCGCCGAAGCCCAGAGGCAGATCGAGGAGCTCCTCCGCCTCCGCCACAAGCTCGCCCCGGGCGCGGCCGACGATTTCCAGGTCCGCAACATGGCCGAGATCGCCGAGGGCGCGGCCCAGTCGACTCAGATCATGACCATCCTGCTCGGGAGCATCGCCTCGATCTCGCTCCTCGTTGGCGGGATCGGCATCATGAACATCATGCTCGTTTCCGTCACGGAGCGGATCCGCGAGATCGGGATCCGGATGGCCATTGGCGCCCGCGAGAAGGACATCCTCCTTCAGTTCCTGACCGAAGCCGTCGTCCTCAGCGTCCTGGGCGGCACGCTGGGTATCCTCTTCGGGATCGGGGCCTCCAAGCTCCTCAAATACATCTCCATCTTCAGCCAGTGGAAGACGGTCGTCTCGCCCCAAGCCGTCCTGCTCGCGTTCCTATTCTCCGCCTCGGTCGGCATCTTCTTCGGGTTCTACCCGGCCCGCAAAGCCTCGCGTCTCGACCCGATCGAAGCGCTCCGCTACGAATAGGCGCCTGACGGCGAAAACCCGGACGCGCAGAGAAATAACGCAAATAGGGAGGTTCGATATGCGCAACACAAGACTCGGAATTTGGATCCTGATAGCCGGGTGTCTCGCGGGACCGGCCGCCGCCCAGGACCCGGCCGTGAAGACGCTGACCCTCGAGGACTGTATCCTGGGGGCCCTTAAAAACAACCTGTCTGTCGCCGTCCAGGTCCTCAACCCGCAGCTGGCCGACGAGACCCTGTCCAAGGCGGAGGAGAAGTTTCTTCCGACCCTGTCCATGTCCTTCAACAACCGGCACAACGAGTCGGCCTCCTACTCCTGGACGAGCACCTCGACCACGGGCTCGGTCCTTTCCAAGTACAACAGCTACAGCATCGCCGTCAACGAGTCCCTTCCGATCGGCGGCACACTGAGCCTGTCCCTAGACTCCTACAAGTCGGACACGAACCAGAACCTGCAGACGATCAACCCCCGCTACGGCTCGACCCTGTCTTTGAACCTGAGCCAACCCCTCCTCCGCAACTTCGGGACGACCATGGCGCGGCGCGAAATCCTGGTGGCCCGGAACAACCTCGAGATCTCCGCCTACAACCTCCACAAATCGCTTCTGGACACCATCTATACGGTCGAACAGTCCTACTGGAACCTGGTCTACAGCATCCAGAACCTCGAGGTCCAGCGCCAATCCCTCCAGCTGGCCCGCGACCTCCTGGCCAAGAACGAGCGGGCGGTCGAGGTCGGCCAGCTCGCCCCGATCGAGATCCTGAGCGCCCAGGCCGAGGTCGCGACCCGCGAGGCCGACATTCTCCAGGGCGAAATGCAGGTCAAGACGAACGAGGACACGCTGCGGACGCTCCTCAATCTGGAGCCGGGGAGCCAGTCGCCGACGACGCAGATCGTTCCCGCCGACCGGCCGTCGTTCGAAGCGAAGACGATCAGCCTGGACGAAGCCCTCCTGACGGCTATGGATAACCGTCCCGACCTCCGCTCGGCCCGGACGAGCCTCAAAAACAACGAGCTCGACCTGTCCTATGCCCGGAACCAGATCCTGCCCGGCCTCAACCTGACGGCGAGCTACTCGAGCCCGGGCATTTCGGGCGACCGGCTCCTCTACCTCAACGACAATCCCCTGAGCGGCATCGTCATCGGATCGATCCCGGGCGGCGCCTCCGACGCCCTCCGGGACACGATGAACTTCAAATACCAGAACTGGACGGTCGGACTGACGCTCGACATCCCCCTCAGCAACGTCTTGAGCCGGGCCGGCTACGCCCAGGCCAGGGT
>JAFGBC010000307.1 GCA_016933355.1 Candidatus Aminicenantota bacterium | reverse complement strand
CTCGGCTCTCCTACTTGAGAGGCAGGACGTCGCGCAGGCTGAAGTCGACCCAGATGATGCCGCAGTCCTGCGCGATACGGCGCGCGATCCCTTCGCCCATCGTCCGGGGAGCGACCTCGATTTTCGCCCACCACGGCTTGTCGGAGTTGTAGCCGATCTGGAACAGGACGGGGTTGGGGTAGAACAATTTCCCCCAGGTCTCGAACTCGGCCGCCATCTCGTCGAAGCTCTTGAAGATCTGGCTGTCGTCGACGAAGACGATATCGCCCCGGTAATGGGGCGGCATCCAGAGCGGGTCCCAATGCTTGATGAACAGCCGGTACTTGGGGTCGTGGGTCTTGACCCAGGCTTCCCACTGCCGGGCGACGTCGTCGCTGATTTTCTCGCCGCGCTTCGGAAAATCCGCTTCCTTGTTCCACTCGACGTCGACGCCGAACCCGATGACGCAGGGGTGGCTCTTGTAGCGGCCGAGGACGAGGTCGATCAGCGTCTTCATGTCGGCGTTGGCGGGCTCGACCTGGAGGAAGACCTTGACGCCCGCCGCGTCGAAGGCGCTCAGGAACCGCTCGTGCTTCTCGACGTCCAGGAACGCGACGTTCGGGAAGGACCGGCCCTCGGCCGGGAAGTCGAGCTTGCAGGCGCGGGCACGGCTGAGATGCCCGACGATCCAGACGGCGCAGGGGGTCGAGCCCGGGAAATAGTCCCCCATCGTCGAGACGGCCTTGATCCATTCCTGGGGCTCGGGGAAGGGCTTGATGCCGTAGGCCGACGAGCGCACGCCGGCGTACTTGACGAGAGGGCTTTTCTCGAGGGCGATGGCCTCGGCCGCGGCGGCCGCGCCGATCAGCGTTCCGCACAGGACGAGCAACGCGAGTCTCGATCTCATAACGTCTCCTTGTCCGGTCCGGCCCAGTATAGCACAGCCGGGGCGCGGGCTCGAAGCGATTGACTTTCGGAGGAGGGAACTCTATAGTAATAAGCCGATTTTAGGGAAACGCGACGGATTCCATGAGCACAGACGATCGGAAAAGCCTTTCGCTCGCCCCGGCCATCCGGTCCGCCTACGGGGCGGGCCAGGAGGACGAGGCCCTCGAGCCCATCATCACGTGCGACGCGGAGGGGCGTCCGGTCGGGCGGATCCGTCCGGGCGACGGCGTCATCTTCTACGACATCCGCGGCGAGCGCGAGGTCGAGCTGACCGAGGCTTTGACCGACCCGGGCTTTTCGCATTTCGCGGTCGAGCCCGGCGGCTTGAAGCTCGATTTCGCGACGATGATCGAATACGCGCCCCGGCTGGACGTCAAAGTCGCCTTTGCCCCCGAAGACAGGATCGGGAACACGCTGACCGAGGTCGTCACCCGCGCCGGGCTTCGGCTGGTCAAGGTCTCCGAGTCCGAGAAGGCGATCCACGTCGGCCATTTCCTGAACGGCAAGAGCGACGAGGCTTTTTCCGGAGAGGAGCGCGTCGTCGTGCCGTCGCCGGCGGGCGTCGCCAACTACGCCGAGACGCCGGAGATGAACGCGCGGGGCGTCGTCGAGGCCGTCCGGGCCAAGGCCGCCGACGGCCGCTGCGACGTCATCATCGCCAACCTTGCCAACGTCGACGTCCTCGGCCACATCGAGGACAAGCCGGCCGTATTGAAGGCCGTCGAAGCCGTGGACGCCGCCCTGGGCGATATCGAAGAGACGGCCCGAGCCGCCGGCCTGACGCTGATCGTGACCGCGGACCACGGCACGGTCGAAGAGTGGCTCTACCCGGACGGGGCCGTCAACACCGGCCACACCAAAAACCCGGTCCCGTTCATCCTCTGCGATTTCGGAGAGCGCGCGCCGGAGCGGGCCCGGATCGCCGACCGAGGCGAGCTCGCCGACATCGCGCCGACCGTGCTCGGCTTGCTCGGGCTTCCTGTCCCCGCCGAGATGACGGGTCGGAGCCTAGTCCTCTCCGGCGCGCCGGCCGTCGGCGACAAGACGCGGAAGCGCGTCCTCCTTCTGATCCTGGACGGCTGGGGCGTACGGGAGAAAGCCGAGGGGAACCTGATCGCCGAGGCGCGGACGCCGAATTTCGACGGGCTCTGGGTCCGCTATCCCCGCGCCCGCCTGGACTCGTTCGGCGAGGCCGTCGGGATGCCGGTCGGCACGGTCGGGAACTCCGAAGCCGGCCATCTCCACATCGGGGCCGGGCGCCGCGTCCTGCTCGACCGCGTCAAGATCGACCGGGCGATCGAGGACGGGAGCTTCGACCGCAACGAGGCCTTCCGGGGCGTCATGGAGCGGACCCGGGCGCGGGGCGCCGCGCTCCACCTCCTCGGCATCGTCTCTTTCTTCAGCTCGCACGGAACGCTGCGCCATCTCTTCGCCTTGCTCCGGATGGCGGCCGGGCTGAAGATGGAGCGCGTCTACATTCACGCCCTGATCGGCCGGCGCGGCGAGAAGCCCGAGAGCGGCGCCATTTACACCGAGCGGGTCGAGGAGGAATGCCGCCGGTTGGGGGTCGGCCAGGTCGTGACCGTGATCGGGCGTTTCTGGGCGCTGGACCGGGAGGAGAACTGGGACCGGATCGAAAAGACCTGGCGGGCCCTCGTCCGGGGCGAAGGGACGCCCGTCCGGCCCTGAACTCCAAGGACTGTTTTCGCGTATTTATAGAAAGACGGCCACCGAGATGACGATCGAACTCAACGATATCCGCTTCCGCTACGGGCGGGTCCAGGCCTTGGACGGGGTCGATATCCATCTCGATCAGGGCGCCGTCGGGCTGCTCGGCCCGAACGGCGCCGGCAAGAGCACACTCCTCCGGATCCTGCTCGGCTTCCTCAAGCCGGATCGGGGCGAGGGGCGGGTGCTGGGCCACGACATCCGGACCGAACAAGCCCTCATCCGGCGCCGGGTCGGCTACATGCCCGAGAACGACTGCTTCATCCCGGGCATGGACGCCGTCACCTTCACCGCCTACTTCGGGGAGCTGTCGGGGATGCCCCGCCAGGAGGCCATGAAGCGGGCCCACGACGTCCTTTTCTACGTCGGGTTGGGGGAGTCCCGCTACCGCGCGCTCGAAACCTACTCGTCGGGGATGAAGCAGCGCCTCAAGCTCGCCCAGGCCATCGTCCACGACCCGAAGCTCGTTTTTCTGGACGAGCCGACCAGCAACCTCGACCCCCAGGGCCGCCGGGAAATCCTGGAGCTCATCCGGGACATCTCCTCCAAGAAGGACATCCAGGTCCTTCTCTCCTCGCACATCCTGTCGGACATCGAGACGATCTGTCCGTTCGTGGTCATCCTCAACAAAGGCCGGGTCGCCGCCCAGGGCGAGCTCCAGAACCTCCGGGAGACGAGCTTCCGGCTGTTCGAGCTCAAGGTCCAGGGCGGGGCCGACCGCTTTCTCGACCGGGTCCGCGCCCTCGGCTGCAAGGCCGAGGCCACCGAGGATATGATCCTCAAGATCTACATGCCGCCCGGACTGGAGCGGGCGATTCTGTTCCGGGCGGCCGCCGACGAGGGCGTCCAGGTCCGGCAATTCCTGAAGAGCCAGACGTCGCTCGAGGACGTCTTCGCCAGGGCCGTCGGAGTCGACTGATGCCGATCGCGGAGCGCGGCTACACCCACTGGGAGGGCGAGCTCCTGGAGCGGCGCCGGCCCTGGTGGCCGATCGTCCGCCAGGGCGTGCGGCTGGCCTTCAAGCGCAAGTACTTCAAGTTTTCCTTCCTGATGTCCCTGATGCCGGCGTTCGCCTTCCTGGTCGCGATCTACGCGGCCGAGAAGATCCAGGACTTCAAGGTCATGGTCAAGGGCGCCCCGACCGTCCTGACCGTCGACCCCGGCTTCTTCCGCGCCTATTTCGCGGGCGAGTTCCTGCTGTTCATGATGCTCATGCTCATGGTCCTGGCCGGCGCCGGGCTCATCTCCGACGAGCTTCGCCATAACGCCCTCCAGCTTTATTTCGCCCGGCCCCTGTCCAAGAAGGACTACTTCATCGGCAAGGCGGCCATCTGCGTCTTCTTCCTGTCCCTGGTCACGCTGGCGCCGGGCCTTCTCTTCGTCGTGTTCAAGCTCGTCTTCTCGGGAAGCTTCCGTTTCCTGGCCGACTACCCCTGGCTCCCGCTCTCGGTCCTGGGCTACAGCGCGCTGGTCACG
>JAFGBC010000306.1 GCA_016933355.1 Candidatus Aminicenantota bacterium | reverse complement strand
GAAGGCAGCATCCCGAACTGCCTCTCGACGCTCTTGTTCGCCGCGAGCGCGGTCCTCCTCTGGAAGATCGGCTCGGCCAAGGCGAAGGCGGGAGACCGGACCGGCCGACTATGGCGCGGCCTCTCCGTCGTCTTCGCCTTGTTCACGGTCGACGACGGCGCCGCGATCCACGAGAGCTTCGTCAACTCGCTGCGCGACGCCTTCCACGCCGGCGGATTTCTCTATTTCTCCTGGGTCATCCCCGCCCTGATCATCCTCGCGCTCCTCGCGCCGGTCCTCTTCCGGGTCTGGCTTTCCCTGCCCGGACCAACCCGAATCGTGCTGGCCCTGGCGGCGCTTTTCCTGGTCGGCGGAGCGCTGGGCATGGAGATGATCGAAGGCCGCTACGTCGAGCGCTGGGGACATCAGACGATGACCTACAGCCTGCTGGCGACGCTCGAGGAAACCATGGAGTTCATCGGCCAGGTCCTCTTCCTCTACGGACTCCTTCGCATCATCCGCGCCGAGCCCGAGCCCGCGCCGGTCGCGGCTTCGGCGGACACCTGAGAGCGCCCCTCCCCGTCAGTCGATCTTCAGCGGCCGGAAGGGCTCGAATAGGCCGAAGCCCGCCTCTTTCAGCAGCGTCTTGAACGCCTCGACGTCCTTTTCGAAGACGGCGTTGAACTCGGGCAGGAAGGCGGCCAGCTTGGCCTTGGCTTTCTCGTAGCGGATGAGCATCGCCTGACCGACGGGCTCGTAGCCGGACCGGCTGAGACCCGAAACCCCGCCCATGACCTGGCTCATCAGTCCCGACGAGCGGTCGGCCATGCCCTGCTTGGCCGGCGTCGGGTTGATCGTCTCGGCCAGGGCTTTGAGCTTCTTGTCGAGGGCGTCGGCCGCTTTCATGACGTCCATCATCTTGGGGCCGCGGTTGGCCCGGCCGTATTCGCGAGCGGTGGCGATGGCTTTTTGGGCGGCCTGGATCCGGCGCTGGGCGTCCATGAGTGCGGAGGAAAGCTTGCGGCCTTCGACGGCCAGGTCGTGGTTGGCCTTGAGGACGGCCGGATCCGCCTGGAAGCGGGGGTCGGGCGCGATCCTGAGAGTCCCTGTCGCCTCCTCGCCCTCGTACTTGATTTTCACCGTGTACTCGCCGGGCAGGGCCGTGACGCCGCCCCGAAACCGGAAGAAGGCGGCTCCGGCCGCGGCCTGAGCCTCGCCTTCCCGTCCCGGCTCCTGCTCCATGAAGTTCCAGTAGGCGCGGTTGATCCCTTTATTCTCGGGTCCGCTGACTTGGGCGACGGACTTGCCCGACGCGTCGAGGATGCTGATCTGGACGCGGGAGCGCGGCCCGCTGAAACCGCCGAAGCGGCCGGCCATGCCCGCGGGCATGCCTTGGCCGAACGTCGGCGCCCCGCCCGGCACCGCGGCCGGAGCGTCTTCCGCGGGCGTCTCGTCCTTACGCTCGACCGGCGTCAGGAAATAGGTGATGCAGGCCTGGGTGTTCTTGTTCTCGCCGACGAAGATCGCGTCGCCCGGGCTCTGGTAGGCGCTCATCCGCCCCGACTGCCACATGACGGCGTCCTGCGGCTTGAAGAGATGGAGCTTCTTGGAAGCGACCTCGGCCGTGAACTCGCGGAGAGGGCCGATGTCGTCGATGACGTAGATGGCCCGGCCGTGGGTGGCGATGACGACATCGCTCTCCTCCGCCTGGAGGGCGATGTCGTAGACGGGCACGGTCGGCAGGCCGTGGGTCCACTTCAGCCATTTCGCGCCGCCGTTCAGGCTTAGGAACAGGCCGAACTCGGTCCCCAAAAAGAGAAGGTCGGGCTTGACGCTGTCTTCCTTGATGACGTGGCAGTAGCCGTCGATCTCGGGCGTGACCAGGCTCTTCCAGGTCTTCCCGAAATCGCGGGTGACGAAAACGAAGGGCGTCCAGTTCGAGCGGCGATGGTCGTCGAACACGACATACGCCGTCGCGGCGTCGTGCCGGGAGGCCTCGACGTGGGGGACCCAGGTCCCCTCGGGGACGGGCGCCTTCCGGCCGCGGTCGAGCGGACCGCTCACGAGCTCCCAGGTCTTGCCGCCGTCCCGGGTCAGCTGGATGTTGCCGTCGTCGGTCCCGACCCAGATGACGCCTTCGCCGAGCGGGCTGGGCGAGACGGTCAGGATCGTGCAGTGGTTCTCGGCGCTCGAAATGTCGAGCGTCAAGCCGCCGCTTTCGGACTGCTTCTGCTTGGAGGGGTCGTTCGTGGTCAAGTCCGGGCTGATGATCTCCCAGGTCCGGCCCTTGTCCGGGCTGCGGTGGAGGAATTGGCTGCCGTAGTAGACGACGGACGGCTGGAAGGGATCGACGGCGAACCCCGCGTTCCAGTTGAAGCGGTGCTTGACGTCGCTCTCGGTCGGGACGCAGGTTCGGCTGGTTCCGGTCGTCGTGTCGAAGTAATAGAGGCTCCCGCCCTGGGACATGGCGTAGCCCGCGCCGGGGCGCTCGGGGTCGGGCTCGACGTCGAAGCCGTCGCCGCCCCCGACCGTGGTCCAGTTGTAGTCGTAAAGGACGCGCTCCTTGACCGAATAGCCGAGGCCCACCCAGGAACCGTTGTCCTGGAGGCCGCCGTAAACGCCGTAGGGCTTCCGCCCGTCGACGCTGACGTGGTAGAACTGCCCGAGGGCCAGGCCCTCCATGAACGCCCAGCTGCGTCCGCGGTCGCGGCTGATGACGACGCCGCCGTCGTTCCCGACGACCATCAAGTTCCCGTCGGGATGGATCCACATGGCGTGATAATCGGAGTGCGACTGGTTGAAGGAGGCGAGGTTGCGCATGGTCTTGCCGCCGTCCTCGCTGATCCTGAGCTGGGTCGCCAGGAGGTAGATCGTGTTCTCGTTCATCGGGTTGACCCAGAGCCGGCAGTAGTAGAACGGGCGATTGTTGATGTCCGGGTTGTTGTTGACGGCCTGCCAGCTCAGACCGCCGTCCGCGGAGCGGTAGAGGGCGTTCTTCTCGGCCTCGACCAGCGCGTAGGCGACCATGGAGTCGCTCGGCGCGAAGGCGACGCCGATCCGGCCCAGCTCGCCTTTGGGGAGGCCGTCGGCCGCCCCCAGCTTTTTCCAGGTTTCGCCGCCGTCGGCCGTGAGATACAGACCGCTTCCGGGGCCGCCCGACTTGAAGAACCAGGGCCAGCGGCGGTGCTCCCACATCGCGGCCAGGATCCGGTTGGGGTTGGAGGGATCCATGGCCAGGTCGGCGACGCCGGTGCGTTCGTCGACGTAAAGGATCTTCTTCCAGGTCCGGCCGCCGTCCTGCGTCCGGAAAACGCCGCGCTCGGGGCTGTCCCCCCAGGTGGCGCCGCAGGCTCCGATATAGGCGACGGCGGGGTTGTCCGGGTGGAGGAGAATCTTGGAGATCTTCTCGGTCTTCTCGAGGCCGAGGCAGGCCCAGGTCCGGCCGCCGTCGCGGGTCAGGTAGACGCCGCGGCCGACGCTCACGCTGTTGCGGGGCGCGGCCTCGCCCGTCCCGATCCAGACCTCGTCCGGGGTCTTCCGGTTGATCGCGATCGCGCCGATCGAGGCGACCGGCTGGTCGTCGAAGACCGGGGTCCAGGTCGTGCCGCCGTTCACGGACTTCCAGAGGCCGCCCGCGGCCGCGCCGACCCAGATGATCCGGGGGTCGGAGGCGACGCCGTCGACGGCGCCGATCCGGCCGCTCATGTTGGAGGGGCCGATCGAACGGGCCCGGAGGCCGGCGAAGACGGCGGGGTCGAGGGAGGCCGGAGACGCCGGGGCGGCGGCCTTTTCGGCCGCAGCCGGGAATGTCACGGCCAGGACAAGTGTCCAAAGAGCGAGACACAAACGAAGAGACGGACGGGATGCGGTCACGGAACCTCCTTGTCGGCGGGAAGGATGCATTCTTTACATGTTTTAGACGACTCCCGCCTGATTCTCTTCCATGAATTTGGTCCGGACCGTGTGTTTTGAGCCCGCAGATCGCGCTCCGGGAACCGTCCGCCCCTCGCCGGAAGGACGGCCGGAGTTGGCACTTATCTTGCAAGGACATAAGTATCATGGAAGGGAGAGATATGCCCGGAGTTCATCCGAGAGATGCGGCCCTCCGGCCGCTCCCCGCCGCGTTGACATCGTTATGGGCGGAGTATAAATTGAGGAATAGGAACGCGCGGGCCTATTGCGGCGTTCCTGAGAATATGAGCATTAATTCCTATAGAATTGACAGTTTTAGTAGTATATATTATTCTAACTCTGGTTAGGAGGTCCGACGATCATGAAACACGCCCCCCTTTCGAGATACACGGCTCTGGCCGCCGCGGCCCTGGTCGCGGCGGCTCTCCTCCCGTCCACGGCCGGCGCCCAGTACTTCGGACGCAACAAGGTCCAGTACAAGACGTTCGACTTCAAGATCCTCAAGACCGACCACTTCGACGTCTATTTCTACATGGACCGGGCGGCGGCCGACCGGGCCGCCCGCATGGCCGAGCGCTGGTACGCCCGCTATTCCCGGTTCTTCAACCACGAACTCAAGGGCCGCCAGCCCCTGATCCTCTACGCCAGCTCGAACGAATTCCAGCAGACGACGGTCCTCTCCGGCGTCATCGGCGAGGGAACGGGCGGCGTCACCGAGTCCTTAAAACGCCGAATCGTTCTCCCGTTCGGCGCCTCGCCGGCCGAGTCCGACCACGTCATCGGCCACGAGCTCATCCACGCCTTCCAGTACGACATCGCCCGCGGCCCGCAGATCGGAGCCGGCCAGGGCGCCGCCCAAGGGATGGCCCTCGCCCGGCTTCCCCTCTGGCTGGTGGAGGGCATGGCCGAATACATGACGATCGGCCCGATCGATCCCAACACGGCGATGTGGATGAGGGACGCGGCCCGGCGCAAGGACATCCCCGATATCAAGAAGATGGCCAACAGCTACAAGTATTTCCCCTACCGCTGGGGCCACGCCCTCCTGTCCTATATCGGCGGCCGCTGGGGCGACGAGACGATCGCCCGGATCTTCAGCGCGGCGATCCGCACGGGCGATATCGAGCCCGTCATGGAGAAGATCCTGGGCATCAAGCTCAAGCAGCTGTCCGCGGACTGGAAAGAGGCGATGATCAAGTCCTACGAGCCCTTGCTCGCGATGACCGAGCTCGAAGCCAAGGTCGCCAAGCCCGTCGTCAAGGGAACCGAGACGAACGTCTACAACATCTCTCCGACTCTGAGCCCCGACGGCCGGGAATTCATGTATTTCTCGACCCGGGACCTGTTCTCGATCGACCTCTTCCTGGGCAACCCGGACACGGGCAAGGTCATAGCCAAGGTCACGAACACCGCCGTCAACGCCCGGTTCGAAAGCCTGCTCTTCATCAATTCGGCCGGAGCTTGGGACATGGAAGGCCGGCGCTACGCCTTCGGGGCCGTCAGCAAGGGCCAGCCGATCATCAACATCTACGACGTCCAGACCAAGAAGAACGCGCGCGAGATCCGGCTCCCCCAGATCGGCGAAGTCTTCTACCCGACCTGGTCGCCGGACGGGAAGGCCATCGCCTTCTCGGGCATGACCGAGGGCGCCACCAACATCTTCATCTACGACATGGAGACGGACGACCTGCGGAAGATGACCGACGACGCGTTCGCCGCCCTTCACCCGGCTTGGTCGCCGGACGGGCGGGCGATCGCCTTCATGACCGACCGCTTCACGAGCGACCCCTCGATCCTGAGCGTCGGCGGCTACGAGCTGGCCGTCCTCGACACGGCCACGGGCGAGGTCCGACGCGTTCCGACCTTCGACCGCGGCAAGAAGACGAACCCCCAGTGGTCGCCCGACGCCCGCTCGCTCTACTTCATCTCCGACGCGAACGGCATCTCCAACATCTACCGGATCGACCTGGACACGGAGAAGATCTACCAGGTGACCAACCTCTACACCGGCGTCAGCGGCATCACGGCGATCAGCCCGGCCTTCTCGGTCGCCCAAAAGTCGGGGCGGATCATGTACAGCGCCTATGACGAAGGCCGCTTCAGCGTCTATTCCATCGAGGCGCCCGAGGCCCTGGCCGGCACGCCGACCCTGGCCCAGTTCGGCGACTACCGGCCGGCCGCCCTCCCGCCCATGGACCGCCAGCCCGGCCTGGTGCTCGGCCTGCTCCGCAACCCCATCTTCGGGCTGCCCGAGAGCCAGGAGTTTCCGGTCACCGACTACAAGCCCAAGCTCGGGCTCGACCTGGTCACGACGCCCCAGGTCGCGCTGGGCGTCGACCGCTTCGGGACCTACGGCGGCGGCGGGATCACCCTGTACTGGAGCGACATGCTCGGCGAGCACACCGTCGCGACCATGGCTCAGGTCAACAATCGCCTCCAGGACAGCGCGGCCCTGGTCGCCTACCAGAACAGCCAAAAGCGGCTCAACTGGGGCGCCGTCCTCCAGCGGATCCCTTATGTCTACGGCTACTACAGCTATGCCGAGGATTACCTGTTCAACGAGCCGGCCCTGATCGAACAGGAATACCTCTTCCGCCAGGTCTATTACGAAGGGTCCGGCTTCCTGAGCTATCCGTTCAGCCAGGTCCAGCGCCTGGAGTTCGGCGCCGGGGCCCGCCTGATCGATTTTCAGAGCGAGGTCCGGACCTTCGCTTATTCGCTCTACGATTCCACCATCCTGATGAACGAGAAGACGAGCCTGCCGGCGCCCGCCAGCATCTGGTACGGCTTCGCCCGGGGAGCCCTCGTCTACGACAGCGCCATTTTCGGCGCGACCGGGCCCATCATCGGCCAGAGCTACATCGTCGAAGCCTCGCCCATGGCCGGAAACATGAGCTACACGAGCTTCATGGCCGATTACCGCCGCTATTTCATGCCCGTCAAGCCGTTCACGCTGGCCTTCCGCATGCTCCACTACGGCCGCTACGGGAAGAATGCCGACGACGACAGGCTCTATCCGATCTACATCGGCTACGACGGCCTCGTCCGCGGCTATGATTACAACACCTTCGACGACTATGCCGAGTTCGACGGCCCGGACGCGTTCGACTTCAACCGGCTGTTGGGGTCCAAGATCCTGATCGCCAACGCCGAGCTCCGCTTCCCGCTCTTCGGCCTGCTCAAGCTCGGCAAGGGCTATTACGGCTTTCTCCCCGTCGACTTCGTCGCCTTCTACGACGTGGGCTGGGCCTGGCAGAACAACGACAAGCCGTCGTTCCTGTCGGGCGGCGGGCGCAAGCCCGTCCACAGCTTGGGCGTCGGGATGCGCTTCAACGTCTTCGGCTATATCATCCTCGGGGTCAACTACGTCAAGCCGTTCAGCCGGCCCAACAAGGATTGGCACTTCGAGTTCAGCTTCCAGCCCGGCTTCTAGAAAAATTCCGGGGACACCCTACTAAATTCCGCTCCCATTAGGGTGTCTCTCATCTTTTCGGTTCTTCTCCTTTTCCCGGGAATTCACTTATAAATGCTTATGCCGATAGACATCCCCCTTTGCCCCCCGGCCCCCCAGGAACCCGTCCCGACGCTTCGTCTGTACACATGGAACGGGCAAGCGTTCCATGTGGGCGGCGGTTCCCCCCGTCGTGCAAGCCCGCCGGGGCCCCCCTCCGCTACGGGGGTCTTCAGGGGGAAGTCTATCTTTGTTTCTTCCCTTCCTGAATTAAGTCGTGTGTCCCCCGAATTATTTTAATGTAATATACGGGTGTTGATTCCGATGAGAAGGCAGGAGGACCAACATGTCGCGTACCGCGCCGGTCTGCGTCTGTCTGACGGTCATCGCGCTTTTCGCGGGGGCCGCCGTGGCTGAAACCGCCGG
>JAFGBC010000092.1 GCA_016933355.1 Candidatus Aminicenantota bacterium | reverse complement strand
CTTCCTGAAGCCCGTCCCCGGCCTCGACGACCTGGCGCGGCTCTTCTTCGAGATCGAGAAGGACGCGCGCTTCGGCCGCGACCGGCTGCTCGACGGGCTGGCCGAGTTCGGCTACGCCCAGGAAGACCTCGTCACGTCGGCGGGCGAGTTCGCCTGGCGGGGCGGGATCGTCGACGTCTTCTCGCCCTGGCAGGAGGCGCCCTGGCGCATCGAGTTCAGCGGCGACGACGTCGCCTCGATCCGCGAATTCGACTCCTCGACCCAGCGCTCGCTCAAGAAGCTCGACCGCGTCGTCATCCCCTCCCTGCGCGAGTACTCCGCCGGAGCCCCCTTCCGGACGGCCTGGGAGGCGAAGGCCCGGCCCCTCGGCCGCGGCGCCTCCCGGGACATCGACGACAAGCTCGATCTCCTCCGCCGCAACGACCCGCCGCCGTCGTTCGCCCATCTCGCCCTCCTCCTCGACGAGCGCTTCGTCCCCTTCGACCGCTACCTCGACGACGTCCTGTTCGTGCTGGACGAGCCCGACGAGGTCCTCCGGGAATGGGAGAAGCTGAAGGAGGGCTGGGAGGCGACGCGGGCCGAGCTCGAGAAGGCGAAAACGTTCCTCCTCCCGCTCGCCGGCCTTTACTCGGCCGGCCTCGCGGAGCGCGTCCTGTCCGAGGCGCTCGCCCTGCGCGGCCTGGGCGCCGAGCCGGGTTCGCCGGGCCGCGTCTTCGACCTTCCTTTCCAGAGCGTCCCGCGCTTCGACAATCGAATCGCCTTCTTCGTCGAATACCTCAAGAAGAAGCAGGAGGAGCGCGAGCGCTGCTTCCTCTTCCTCGGCGCCGAGGGCGTCCGCAGGAAGCTGGCCGTCCTCCTCGAAAACCACGGCATCGCCCACATCGAATCGGAAACGGCCGAGGTCCCGACCCCCAGCTCCGAGGCCGTCCTCTGCCTCGGCGCGCTCAGCCGCGGCTTCGCCTTCCCGCCCGAGCGGATCGCGTTCTTCTCGGAAAAGGAGATCCTGACCGAGGAGCGGGTCATCGTCAGCCGCCCGCCGCTTCGCCCCTTCCTGACCCAGTTCCAGGACCTGCGCGAGGGCGACACCGTCGTCCACACCGACTACGGCGTCGGGCTATTCAAGGGCCTGGTCAAGATGGAGGTCGAGGGGACGGCCCGCGAGTTCATGGAGCTCGTCTATCGCGACGGCGACCAGCTCTTCGTCCCGGTCGAGGACCTGAACCTCGTCCAGAAGTTCTCCGGCGCCGACGCGGCCGCCCCGCCCCCGCTCGACAAGCTCGGCTCGCCGGCCTGGCAGGCGACTAAGGAGAAGACCAAGAAGGCGGTCGAGCGGATCGCCCGCGAGCTCCTCGACCTCTACGCCCGGCGCAAGGCCGCCCAGGGCCACCCCTTCAGCGCCGAGGGCGTCTGGCAGACCGAGTTCGAGCGGACCTTCGAGTACGAGGAGACCGAGGACCAGGCCCGCTCGATCCAGGAGATCAAAAAGGACATGGAGTCTCCGGGGCCGATGGACCGCCTGCTCGTCGGCGACGTCGGCTACGGAAAGACCGAGGTCGCCATGCGGGCGGCCTTCAAGGCCGTCATGGACGGCAAGCAGGTCGCCGTCCTCTGCCCGACGACCGTCCTGGCCGGCCAGCACCTCCAGACCTTCCGGACCCGGACGGCCCTCTTCCCGGTCAAGGTCGAGGGCCTGTCCCGCCTCCAGTCCAGGGCCGAGCAGCTCCGGGTCGTCGACGAGATCAGGAAGGGCATGATCGACGTCGTCGTCGGCACCCACCGCCTCCTCTCGGACGACGTCGGCTTCCGCGACCTCGGCCTTCTCGTCGTCGACGAGGAGCAGCGCTTCGGCGTCAAGGACAAGGAGCGCATCAAGCGCCTCAAGACGAACATCGACGTCCTGACCCTGACCGCGACGCCCATCCCGCGCACGCTCAACCTGTCGCTGAGCGGGCTGCGCGACATCAGCCTGATCGAGACGCCGCCCCGCGACCGGCTGGCCGTCCACACCGTCGTCACGCCCTACGGCCCCAAGCTCATCGGCCAGGCCGTCCGGACCGAGCTGGCCCGGGGCGGCCAGGTCTACTACATCCACAACCGGATCGAGGACATCGACAAGGTCGCCCGCCTGATCGAGCAGCTCGTGCCCCAGGCCAAGGTCGTCACCATCCACGGCCGGATGAAGGGTCCCGAGCTCGAGCGGCGGATGATCGCCTTCGTCGGCCAGGCCGCCAACGTCCTGGTCTCGACGACGATCATCGAGAACGGCATCGACATCCCCCTCGTCAACACCCTGATCGTGGACCGGGCCGACCTCTACGGCCTGGCCCAGCTCTACCAGCTCCGGGGCCGGGTCGGCCGCTCCTCGCGCCAAGCCTACGCCTACTTCCTCGTCCCGCCCTTCGGCGAGCTGACCGACCTCGCCCGCCGCCGCCTCAAGGCCCTCAAGGAGTTCAGCGAATTGGGCTCGGGCTTCCGGCTGGCCGCCAAAGACCTCGAAATCCGGGGGGCGGGGAACTTCCTGGGCGCCGAGCAGCACGGCTTCATGGCCGCCGTCGGGTTCGACTTCTACCTCCAGCTCCTCGACCAGGCCGTGCGCGAGCTCAAGGGCGAGCCGGTCGAGGAGACGAAGAGCGAAATCAACCTCCACCTCGACATCCGCATCCCCGAGGACTACCTGCCCCAGGTCAACCTCCGCCTGAACCTCTACAAGCGGATCGCGGGCCTGGAAACGCCCGAGGAGGCCGACCGGCTCCGGCGGGAGATCGAAGACCGCTTCGGCGCCGCGCCCGAGAGCGTGGACAGCCTGATCCGTTACGGCGTCGTCAAGCTCCTGGCCCAGCGGCTCCGGGTCAAGTCGCTCGACCGCTCCGGCGACCGGATCATCCTCCGCTTCTCGGAGACTTCGCCGGCCGACATCGGCCGCATGACCCGCCTCCTCAAGCTCTACCGGGGGTCGCTCACCCCCCAGGGCGTCATGACCCTCCGCCTGCCCGGGTCCGGCGCCCCGGCCGTCCTGGCCGAAACCATCCGAATCTTGAAGGAGTTACAGGGATAGACTATAATAAAGCGCTTTTTGCGATGAAAAACACTCCGCGGCGCAGCTCACTCGCAGTATTTCTCGTGTTCTGCCTGATTCCCCTGTCCGCCTGCGGCTCCGGGGGGAAAGGGGAGGCCGTGGAGGCGCCGGCGTCAGGGCCCGAGCTGCGGAACGGCGGGACCGCTTCGCCCCGGGCGGCCGGCCGGACGGCCTCGGGCGAAATCGTGCTCAGGGTCGCGGAAGCCGTCTTTACGCAGGCCGACTTCGAGCGCTACATCCTCGACGCGACGGGGAGGCTGCCCTCCCGGTTCGAAGCCGAGACGCTCAGCCGCCTCTTCGACCACTTCGTCGAGGAGAAGCTCCTTCTCCGCGCGGCCGCCGACGAGGGCGTGTCGCTGACGCCCGAGGAGCAGAAAGCCTCGCTGGCCCGGGCGCTCGCCGACCGGCAGCTGGCGCCGGGCCGGAAGGACGAAGCGCCCGGCGGCGGCCAATCCTTCCTCGAACGGGCCCTGATCGAGAAGTACACCGCCCTCCTCATGAAGGGCGTCCAGGTCGGCGACGCGGACGTGGCCGCCTATTACGAAGAGCGCAAGAAGGATTACCTGGAGCCGGCCCGGGTCCAGGTCAGCCAGATCCTCCTGCCCAGCGAGGAGCGCGCCGTCGCCGTCCTGAACCGGATCAAATCCTCGACCGAGGAGGCCTTCCGGACGGCGGCCCGCCAGGAGTCGGTCGGGCTCGAGGCCGCCAAGGGCGGCGCGATGGGCACCTTCAAGCCCGGACAGCTCCCCTACGAGATGGAGAAGGTCGTCTTCGCCTTGTCCGAGGGCGAGGTCAGCCGCGTCGTCGAATCCGCGTACGGATTCCACATCTTCCGCCTCGACCGGCGCTTCGAGCCCGAGCTTCTGACCGTCGAGAAAGCCGCCCCGGCCATCCGGAGCCTGCTCCTGACCGAGCGGGGGCGGACGATGCTGGCCGAACGGCTCGACACGCTCCGGGACCGGCTCGACTGTCAGGCTTTCCCCGAGAAACTATCCTTCGCCTACCAGAGGAACCATCTATGAACCACCGAACCCGCGGCCTCCTTGTCGCCGTCCTCGTTATCCTCGCCGCCGTCGCGGCGGGCGCTCAGCAAGTCATCGAAGAGATCGTGGCCGTCGTCAACGACGACATCATCACCCTGTCCGATTACAAGCGCGAGCACGACGCCGTCGTCCAGGTCCTGCGAGCCCAGGGCCAGGGCGAGGACTTCGACAAGCAGTACGAGCGCGTCAAGACCGAACTCCTCGAGAACATGATCATGGACAGGCTCGTCCTGCAGCTCGGGCGCGAGAAGGAGCTCAACGTCCAGGAGCAGCTCAAGCTCCAGATCGAGAGCATCAAGAAGGAGTACAACATCGCGACCGACGAGGACCTGCGCCGCGAGCTGGCCCGCCAGGGGCTGGAGTGGAACGCCTGGATCAAGCAGTACGAGGAGAACATCATCAAGCAGGGCGTCATCTACACCGAGGTCGACCGCTCGATCGTCCTGGAGGAGTCCGAGGTCATCGCCTATTACAAGGCCCACGAGGCCGATCTCGTCGAGCCCGAGGAGTACACCCTGGGCGGCCTGTACGTGACGACGGACGACCGGACGACCGAGGACGTCGAGGCCCGCAAGGCCGAGAT
>JAFGBC010000305.1 GCA_016933355.1 Candidatus Aminicenantota bacterium | reverse complement strand
TTCGGCGACTGGACGACGGCGCTGGCGGCCTATAATTGCGGCGAGGTCCGCGTCCAGAACGTCATCCGCTCCCAGCGCATCGACTATCTCGACAACTTCTGGGACCTCTACCTCCAGCTCCCGCTCGAGACCGCCCGCTTCGTGCCGCGCCTGATCGCCTGCCTCCACATCGTCAACGACCCCGCCAAGTACGGTTTCGACCTGCCGGCGCCCGAGCCGGCCTGGCGCTTCGAGACGGTCCGGATCCGTCAGGCCGTCAAGCTCTCCGCCCTGGCCCAGGCGGTCGGGCTCGAGCCCTCGACCCTCGCCTTCTACAACCCCGGACTTCGCTTCGACGGGACGCCCGAATACGAATACGACCTCAGGGTTCCCGTCGGCTTCGCCGTCCAGACGACGGCCGCCATCCAAAACCTGCCCCGCTGGATTCCCCCCGAAGCGACCTTCTTCGTCCATTACGTGAGGAAAGGCGAAACGGTCGGCGCGATCGCCCGCCGGTACCGGACGACGGTCTCGGCCATCGCCCGGCTCAACAACATGCGGCGGGTCAGCCTGATCTGGCCCGGCCAGCGGCTCAAGATCCCCGGCCGGGGCGCCCCCGAGGCCGCCTTGCCCGCGAGTCTCCCGGCCGTCGCCCCCGGCGGAAAGACGACCTATGTCGTCCGGAGCGGCGACGGCCTCGAACAACTGGCGCGCGTCTTCGGGACGACGGCCGCCGAGATCAAGGCGGACAACGGACTGACCGGAGACGCCCTGGTCGCCGGCCAGGCGCTGACAATCGCCAATAACCGGGCGCGGGGGCCTCTCCGCCACACCGTCGTCGGCGGCGAGACCCTGATCGGCATCGCCAGAATGTACGGGATGAGCCTGGACGAATTCCTCGGCCTCAACCGGCTCCAGACGGACTCCGTGATCTACGCCGGCCAGGAGCTGTGGGTCACGCCCTCCAAATAGGGGCCCGAGAACGTCTATCTGATCAACGTCCGCTCCCCCCCCGACCCCAAAGCCGAACAGTTCGCGACGGTCACCCTATAAAGTATCCTGAGCCGGCGGGCGCTCTTCCGGCGGCTCAAGTCCTCCCGCCGGATTTGACAGGGCCTCTTTAAACCTCTAAAATCGCTTACCCGGAAAAGGAAAATGTCCATTCTCGTCCTCGGCGCGGGCGGCTTCATCGGCTCCCATCTCGTTGAGCGTCTGCTCGACGGGGGGCGTCCCGTCGCGGCCGTCGATCTCAGCGTCGACAAGTTGGCCCGCGTCCTGGGGCGCCCCGGCCTCAGGGTCGCGCTCAACGATATCCGGGAGCCGGCTTTCGACCTGGATGGCTTCGTCCGCGGCGCCGACCTCGTCATCGACCTCATCGCCTACGCCAATCCCGGGCTCTACGTCCGGATGCCGCTTGAGGTCTTCCGGTTGAACTTCGAGGAAAACCTCCGGATCGCCCGCGCCTGCGCCCGGCACGGGAAACGCCTGATCCAGTTCTCCTCCTGCGAAGTTTACGGCATGACGCCGGCGGCCGTCGTCCCGGACAAGCTCCTCGATCCCGACGATCCGGGCCTGGCGACCTTCTCCGAGGACCGGAGCCCCTGCCTGCTCGGACCGGTGGGCCGGCACCGCTGGATCTACGCCTCGGCCAAGCAGCTCCTGGAGCGGGTTCTCCATGCCATGGGCCTGGCCGGCGAGCTCGATTACACGATCGTCCGTCCCTTCAATTTCCTGGGGCCCCGCATCGACTTCCTTCCCTCCGAGGGCGACGGCGTCCCCCGCGTCTTCTCCTATTTCATGGAAGCGCTCCTCCGCGGCGAGCCGATGAAGCTCGTCGACGGCGGCCGTAGGCGCCGCTGCTACACCGATATCGGCGACGCCGTCGAAGCGATCGCCCGAATCGTGGACGATCCCGGCGGCGTTTGCGGCCGGCAGATCTTCAACATCGGGTCGCCCGCCAACGAGGTCCGCATCAGCGAGCTGGCCGCCCTTATGCGGGAGATCTACGCCGAGCGTCTCGGCGTCCCCGAATCGGCCCTGCCGCGTCCCGTCACGGTTTCCGCCGAGGAGTTCTACGGTTCGGGCTACCAGGATTCGGACCGCCGCATCCCGGACATCGCCAAGGCCCGTCGTTTGCTCGGCTGGGAGCCCCGGGTCGGACTGAGGGATACTCTCGTCCGGGCCATGGGGGAATACTTGCCGCCCTTCCGGACGGTGCCCGCCCACGATGCCGCTTCGTCCGACCGGCGCTGAGCGTCCATGGCCGAGAGGATCGATCTCATCATGCCCGCCTACAACGCCGGCCGTACGGTCGAGGCCGTCTTCTCCCGCGTCCCGGCCGCCGCCCGGGGCCGCCTCCGCCGGGAGGTCGTGGTCGACGACGGGAGCATGGATGATACCCCCGCTGCGCTCGACCGGCTCCGTCCCGCCTGGCCCAATCTCGTCGTGCTGCGACACCGGAGGAACCTGGGGTACGGTGCCGCCGAAAAAACCCTCCTCCGAGCGGCAAGGGACGGCGGCGCCGACGCCGTGGTTCTCCTCCACGCCGACGGCCAATACGCCCCCGAGCGGATTCCCGCCCTTCTCGACGCCCTCGAGACGGACCGGGCCGACCTTGTCCAGGGCTCCCGCCTGCTGGGCGGCGGCGCCCTGAGGGGCGGCATGCCCCTCTACAAGTACGTCTCCAACCGCGCCCTGACGGCCGTCGAGAATGCGGCCTTCGGGCTCCGCCTGGCCGAGTATCATTCGGGATTCCTTGTCTACGGGCGGCGGATGCTCAACGCCGTGCCTTTCGAGGCGCTCAGCGATTCCTTCGCGTTCGACTTGGAGATGATCGTCATGGCCCGCGTCTTGGGCTTCGTGATCCGCGAGGTCGCGATCCCGACCCGCTACGCGGACGAGGTCTCCCACCTCAAGCCCGTCCGCTACGGCCTCGATGTCCTCCGGGTCGTCCGGGGCTTTCGGCGGGGCCGCTACCACAGGCTTCTGGAGCGGGAGCACCTACCCGCGGCGGAGAAGCCGGCATGATCCTGGTTTCGGGAGGGGCGGGCGTCTTGGGCTCGCGGCTCGTCCGGCGACTCGTCGACAAGGGCCGTCGCGTGCGCGTGCTGACGCTCCCTGGAGACCCCGGCGCCGCCCGGATCGCCGCTTGGGGATGCCGGGTCGTCTTCGGCGATGTCGCGGACGCCGCGACGCTCGGCGGGATCTTCGACGGCGTCGAGACCGTCTACCATCTGGCCGCGGTCATCATCGTCCGGGACCCGTCCCTATACGAGCGCGTCAACGTCGGCGGGACCCGGAACATGGTCAACGGCGCCGTCGCGGCCGGCGTTCGGCACTTCATCCACGTCTCCTCGGCGGCGGCCGTCGACCCGGCCTCGTCCCGCTACGCCCGCTCCAAGGCCGAAGCCGAACGCATCGTCCGCGATGCCGGGCGCCTCCCCTCGACGATCGTCCGCCCCACCCTGATCTACGAGCGGGGCGGCGGCCAAGAATTCGCCCAGTTCATCGACTCCCTGCGGCGGTATCCGGTCGTGCCCTTCGTCGGACGCGGCCGCGGCCGTAAAAACCCGGTCGATGCCGATGACGTCGTCCGGGGCCTGGCCGCGATCGAAGACAACCCGCGCGCCGTCGGACAAACCTAC
>JAFGBC010000304.1 GCA_016933355.1 Candidatus Aminicenantota bacterium | reverse complement strand
CATGGCCGACGATTTGGCGAAGGTCGAAAAGAGAACGGTCCAGTACTATTTCAGCGACGGCATCCCGGAGATGGCCTGGAGCGTTGCGTCGTTTCTGCTGGCCCTCTATTTTCTGGCCCTGGCTACGGCGCGGCCGCGCACGCCCTGGGCCTTCGTCCTGAACGTCGCTCTCCTCCCGCTGTTCATCCTGGGCGGCTGGGCGGTCAACGCCGTCACGCGGGCCCTTAAGCAGAGGCTTACGTATCCCCGGACGGGCTACGTCTCCTATCGCAAGCCCGAGGGCCAGCAGCGGGTCCGTCGGGCCGCCCTGGCCGGGGGGGCGACGGGCCTTCTCGCCGCCATTCTGGCGGTCGTCCTGTCCCGCAGCGCGAGCGGTCTGGCGCGGATGCCGCTCCTCTCGGGCCTGGCCTTCGCTCCCGTCTTCGTCCTGCTGGCCGGACGCGCCGGCGCAGCCCGGCTTTATATTCTGGCCGCCGTCAGCGCCGCGGCCGGGATCGGGCTGGGCCTGTCCGGCTGGGGCGACCTGCCCGGTCTGGCCGTCTTCTACGGGGTCGTCGCCGCGTCCCTGTTCGTCTCCGGCTTTCTCGCCTGCCGCCGCTATCTGCGCGAGAACCGCCTGCCCGACGAGGCCGCTCGATGAGCGATGCCGCCTGGTCGGTCGGAGACTTCGACCGGCTGATCCACGAGCCGGCCCGGCTGGTCATCGTCACGATCTTGAACGCGGTCGCGGCGGCGGACTTTCTCTATCTTCAGCGCGAGACGGGGCTGACCAAGGGCAACCTATCCGCCCATCTCGCGAAGCTCGAGGAGGCCGGCTATATCTCGATCGAAAAAACTTACCGGGGGAAGATCCCCCTGACCGTTTGCCGCCTGTCCGGAAACGGCCGGGCGGCCTTCCGGCGCTACCGGGAGCATTGGCGGGTCTTCGTCACGACGACGGGGACGAAGGCCTAAGGAAGGACACATGAAAACCCTGATTTGGCTCTGCCTCCTCCTCGCCGTCGCGATCCTCGCCCTGTCCCCCCTGCTCTGACCGGCCGGCCGCGGCCGGCTTTACATTGCCCGGGCTAGTCTGCGATAATAGAATCCCGGACGCGGGCGGCGGCGAACGCCGCGCGGTCCGGGGTCGGGACAATATCCCAAGGAGGAGCGGAATGGGTATATTCGGCATGTTCGGGAAGTCGTTCGACAAGAAGGTCCAGGACGCGGCGGCCGCGATCAACGCCGCGGGAATCGGCGTCCGTGACCTGAGGGCCGTCATCAACGGCAAAGTCGTGACCCTGGAGGGCGTCGCCGACAGCCTCGAGGCCAAAGGCCGGGCGGTCGCCGAGTTCAACAAGATGGTCAAGACGGAGAACACCTTCAACAAAATCGAGGTCGCGGCGGCGTCCGGAGCTCCGACCGCCAAGCCCCCGCTAGCGTCGCCGTCCGCGCCCGGCTGGACGACCGGCGGGGAGACCGTCCACGAGGTCGTCCCGGGAGACACGCTCAGCGCGCTGGCCAAGAAGTACTACGGCAACGGCAACCTGTACATGAAGATCTTCGAGGCCAACCGGGACATCCTTAACGATCCCAACCTAATCAAGGTCGGCCAGAAGCTCAAGATCCCGAAATAGCGCCCGGCGCTTCTCCGCCTCATCTCGCGCCGAATCGGTGGATCGTTAAGCTCTCGTATCTTTCTCCCGGCCGCAGGATCGTGGACGGGAAGCCGGTCCGGTTCGGCGAATCCGGGAAATGTTGGGTTTCCAGGCAGAAGCCGGCGTGCTTCAGATAAGCCTTTCCGTCCTTGCCGACGATCGTCCCGTCCAGGAAGTTGCCCGCGTAGAACTGGATGCCGGGCTCCGTGGTTGAGATCTCCATGACGCGTCCTGCCGCCGGCTCGTAGACCTCGGCCGCCGGCGCGAGCCTGCCGCCGCCGCTTTCCAAAACGAAGTTGTGATCGTAGCCGCCAGGGACCTCTGCGATCCGGGCTCCGATCGCGGCGGGCTTCGTGAAATCGAAGGGGGTGCCGGCGACGGGCGCGATCTCGCCGGTCGGGATCAGGCCGTCGTCGACCGGGGTGTAGCGCGGCGCGAAGAGTCGGATCTCGTGGCCCAGGATATCGCCGTTCCCGGCGCCGGCCAGGTTGAAGTAGCTGTGGTGGGTCAGGTTGACCGGCGTTGCCTTGTCCGTCTCGGCCTCGTAGCGGATGCTCAACTCGTTCGCGTCCGTTAGCAGGTAGGTGACCGTCACGCGCAGGTTCCCAGGGTATCCCTCCTCGCCGTCCGGGCTGAGATAACCGAACCGGACACCGTGGCCGCCCCCGACCGCGACGGGCTCGGCCGTCCAGAGGACCTTGTCGAACCCGACCAGGCCGCCGTGGAGGTGGTTGGCCCCGTTGTTGGTCGCCAGCGCGTACTCGACGCCGTCGAGCGTGAAACGGCCCTTGGCGATCCGGTTTCCGTAGCGGCCGACGATGCAGCCGAAATAGGGCGAGCTCTTGAGATAGCCCTCGAGGTCGTCGAAGCCCAGGACGATGTCGCCGAAGCGTCCGTCCTTGTCCGGGACGATCAGCTCGACCAGGGTCGCCCCGTAATCGATGAGCCTGGCCTTGAGGCCGTTCTTATTGACGAGCGAGTAGGCCTGGACGGTCCGGCCGTCCGGCAGGACCCCGAATTCCTCCCTGATAAGGTCCATGGCGATGCCTCCTTCGGCCGCGGCCGATTCCTCGGCGGCGCTCTCCCGGTCCCCCCTGGAGCAGGCCGCCCCGGCCGCGAGCGCGGCGGCCGCCGTCAATACCAGCCAATGCCTCAAGTTCATAGAGCGCTCCTTTCCGGCGTCGGCTCTCCGTCCCGGGGCTCTTCGCAAACGCCCTTCGGCGGCGGGTTGACGCCGAGCCGGGTCTGGTGTAAAAAAGAGCCGATGTCAGCCCTTTTTTATCCTCTTTCCAGGGCGAAAGCAAGTCCCGGAACCGTAGCAGGGGCTGGTCTGTAGGGCGGGACCGGCGGGCGGTCAAGGCCCGTCGAGCACGGCCTAACGGGAGGAACGATGAAACGACCGGCGGGGACCTTCAGCCTGGGGCTCGATTTCGGGACGAATTCGGTCCGCGCCCTCCTCGTCGAGCTGGGCACCGGTCGGGAGGCGGCGACCGCCGTACACCCCTACGGCTCGGGGCGGGAGGGGATTCTTCTCGACCGGGCCGAGCCGAACCTGGCCCGCCAGAACCCGGCCGACTACCTGTCGGGGACCGCGGCCTGCGTCAAAGCGGTCCTGGCCAAAGCCCGCAAGTCCGTCAAAGGCTTCCGTCCCTCCCGTATCGTGGGCATCGGGATCGATACGACCGGGTCGACGCCGATCCCCGTGGACCGGGCCGGGGTTCCTCTGGCCTTCGCCAAGGACTTCAAGCGCAACCTGAACGCCCAGGCCTGGCTCTGGAAGGACCACACCGGTCACGCCGAGGCGGCCCAGATCACGGAGCTCGCCGCCCGCGAACACCCCGAATACCTGGCCAAGTGCGGGGGGACCTACTCCTCGGAGTGGTTCTTCAGTAAAATCTTCCACTGCCTGAGGGCCGACCCGCGCGTCTTCGAAGCGGCCTGGAGCTGGGTCGAATGCTGCGACTACGTTCCGGCCGTCCTGACCGGCGCCGCGCGTCCCGAGGCGATCAAACGAAGCCGGTGCGCGGCCGGCCATAAGGCCATGTTCCACGACGCTTGGGGGGGGCTCCCTTCCCGCGGGTTCCTCGCCAAGCTCGACCCCCGGCTGGGGGAGCTGCGGGACCGCCTCTACGGCAAGACATATACCTCCGACGTCCCGGCCGGAGGCTTGACCAAGGACTGGGCCGAGAAGCTCGGCCTGCCGGCCGGCACCCCGGTCGCGGTCGGCGCCTTCGACGCCCATCTGGGTGCTATCGGAGCCGGCGTCGCGCCCGGCAAGCTCGTCAAGATCATCGGAACCAGCACCTGCGACATCACGGTTTGGCCTGCCGACCGTCCGCTGGCCGATATCCCGGGGCTGTGCGGCATCGTGGACGGCTCGGTTCTGCCCGGCTGCTTTGGACTGGAGGCCGGGCAGTCCGCCGTGGGCGACATCTTCAACTGGTTCGTGGCCGGCATCAAGCCCGGCGGCGAGCGCCGCGGCTCCCATGAGGCGCTCTCCCGGAGAGCGACCCGGCTGAGGCCCGGCGCATCGGGGCTCCTCGCCCTCGACTGGAACAACGGCAACCGGACAATCCTGGTCGACCAGCGCCTGACCGGGCTTCTCGTCGGCCAGACGCTCCACACGACGCCCGAGGAGATCTACCGGGCCCTGGTCGAGGCGACGGCGTTCGGCGCCCTGACCATCATCAACCGCTTCGAGGAATACGGCGTCAAGGTCGGGGAGGTCGTCGCCTGCGGCGGGATCGCCGAGAAGAACGCGTTCCTGATGCAGGTCTACGCCGACGTCCTGGGCCGCGAGATGAAGATCGCCCGCTCGGCCCAGACCTGCGCCCTGGGTGCGGCCGTCGCCGGCTCGGTCGCGGCCGGGCCGGAACGGGGCGGCTACGCGAGCTTCGCCGACGCCCAGGCCGCCGTCTGCGGGGAAAGCCCCAGGATCTTCCGGCCCGATCGGGAGCGCCATAAGATCTACCGCGAGCTCTACCGTCTATACCGGGAGCTCCATGACGCGTTCGGGACGAGGACCTGGACGGGAAACCTCCATCGCGTCATGAAGGACCTCCTGGGCGTCCGCGACGTCCAGAGGACGAACGACGGAGGCTGAGATGTTCAAGGACCTCAAGGAACGCGTCTGGGAAGCCAACCTCGACCTGGTTCGCCGCGGGCTGGTCTCCCTGACTTTCGGGAACGCCAGCGGCGCGGACCGAGCCCGGGGCGTGCTGGCCATCAAACCGAGCGGCCTGGAGTATGGCGCCCTCAAGCCGTCCGACATCGTGATCGTCGATTTCCGGGGCCGGGTCGTCGAGGGGAAGCTCCGGCCCTCCTCGGACACGCCGACCCATATCGAAATCTACCGCGCTTTCTCCGGCGTCGGGGGGGTCGTCCACGTCCATAGCCCGTATGCGACCATATTCGCCCAGGCACGGCGTCCCATCCCGTGCCTGGGGACCACCCACGCCGATTATTTCAAAGGGCCGGTCCCGGTGACGCGCCTGGTCTCGGCGCGCGAGGCCGGCAAAGACTACGAAGCGGCGACCGGTCGCGTCATCGTCGGGCGTTTTCGTCGGCTCGATCCTAGCGATACGCCGGGCGTCCTGGTCGCGGGACACGGACCCTACGCCTGGGGCGGAACCGTCGAAGAGGCCGTCCGGCACGCCCTGGTCCTCGAAACGGTCGCCCGGGCCGCCTGGGGGACGCTGGCCCTGGCCGGCGGCCGGAGCCGGACGCTTCCGGCCTATCTCATCCGCCGGCACTTCGGGCGAAAGCACGGGCCGGACGCCTATTACGGCCAGGCCCGAACCACATCCAAGGAGACGCCGTCATGAAGAATATGCCGCAGGTCAGCCTGGGTCTGATCGCCGTGAGCCGCGACTGCTTCCCGGTCGAGCTCTCCCGGATGCGACGCAAGAGGGTCGTCACGGAATGCCGGCTCAAGCGGATTCCGATCGTCGAGGTCGAGACGATCATCGAGGGCGAGAAGGACATCCCCAAGGCCCTGGCCGAATTCCGGACCAAAGGCGTCAACGCCCTGGTCATCTTCCTGGGGAACTTCGGGCCCGAAGGGCCGACGACCCTGCTCGCCCAGAAATTCGACGGGCCGGTCATGTTCGCCGCCGCCGCCGAGGAAACCCAGAAGAATCTCGTCCAAGGCCGCGGCGACGCCTACTGTGGGATGCTCAACGCCTCATACAACATCGGGCTCCGGAAGCTCCGCCCTTATATCCCCGAATACCCGGTCGGGACGGCGGCCGAGGTCGCGGCCATGATGGCCGCCTTCATCCCGATCGCCCGGGTCCGGCTCGGGCTCAAGGGCCTAAAAATCTTCGGGTTCGGGCCGCGCCCCCAGGACTTTCTGGCCTGCAACGCCCCCATCAAGCCGCTGTTTGACCTCGGAGTCGAGGTCATGGAAAACAGCGAGCTCGACCTCTACAACATCTTCCTCAAGGTCAAGGGGAAGCCCGTCGTCCGGTCGATCGCCAAGGAGATGGCCAAGGAGCTGAGGGCCGGCAACACCTATCCCGACCTGCTCGAGAGGCTCGCCCAGTACGAGCTGGCCCTGACCGGATTCCTGGAGGCCAACCT
>JAFGBC010000303.1 GCA_016933355.1 Candidatus Aminicenantota bacterium | reverse complement strand
TACAACGGCGGCGAGTATGACGCCATGGTGTTCCAGCTGAGGCCCACGGGAGCCGTCAAGTATCTCAGCTACCTGGGCGGAAGCGGACTCGACGAGATGATGAACATGACCCTGGGCGAAGGCTCCAAGGTCTATGTCACGGGTTTCACCTGCTCGACGAACTTCCCCCTCAGCGCCAACGCCTTCTCGCGCGTCTTCAAGAGAGGCGAGGCTTTCGTCACCGTCGTGGATACCTCCAAGGCCGGCGCCGCCTGCCTGGTCTACTCGACGTACTTCGGCGGCGGCGAATACGATGAAGGATACGCCATCGCCGTTCGGGACGGCGTGATCCACTTCGCGGGCACGACCTCGTCGCGCGACCTGCCGCTCAAGAACCCCGTCCAGTCCGTCTATAAAGGGGGCAATATGGGCAGCTGGAACGATAGTTACGCCGCCGTCCTCGACCCCTCCAAGGCGCGCGCCCGGCAGCTCCTCTTCTCGACCTATCTGGGAGGGGTCAACCCCGACATCACCGGCGCGGTCGCCGTATCGGGCACGGATTACCTGTACGTGGGCGGGATGACGCAGTCCTACGATTTTCCGAAGACGCCCGTCAGCCCCGCCTTCGGCGGCGATTATGACGGCTTCGTGACGAAGATCAAGATCAAGGCGCCGACCAAGATCGTCTACAGCCGGTTTGTCGGCGGCAACGGAAAAGACGGGATCCGGAGCATGGTGGTCGACGGGCAGGACAACCTCTATATCGCGGGAGGCACCGGCTCGACGAATTTCACGACCGTCGCCCCGCTGCAGGCCGCCTTCCGGGGCGGCGCGCCCGCGAGCACCGACGCCTGGATCCTGACGCTCTGGAGCAACGTCGACGCGATGATCGCCAAGCTCGACCCGACCGGCAAGATGACCTTCGGCACCTACTTCGGCGGCACGGGCGCCGACGGCGCCACCGGCATCCGCCTCGGCGGGGACGGCAAGGTCTACGCGGGCGGCGCCACCCGGTCGAAGAACCTGCGGTTGGCCAAGGCCGGCCAGAAGAAGAACGCCGGCCAGTACGACGCCTTCGTCATCGCCATCGGCAAGCTGGCCCCGACCAAATAGTGAGGCATAATTCTGGGGACACCATACCTAATTATTCCAGCTGACACGCGACTTATCGCAAAGGAGATAAATAGCATGTCCCCGGGAATAATTAGGTATGGTGTCCCCAGAATTCCTTGATTTTAGGGGGCGGGCCGGGTAGAATCTTAGGCTGAGCCAGCGTAGCTCAGTCGGTAGAGCGGCTGATTCGTAATCAGCAGGTCGACGGTTCGATCCCGCCCGCTGGCTTTCCCTACCCATGGCCATGCTCATCAAACGGATCGAAATCCAGGGCTTCAAGTCCTTCGGGGACCGGACTAAGATCGTCTTCCACCCCGGGATCACGGCCATCGTCGGCCCCAACGGGACGGGCAAGTCCAACATCGTCGACTCGACCCTCTGGGCGCTCGGCGGCCAGCGGAACAAGGCCGTCCGGGGCGACAACGTCGGCGATATCATCTTCAACGGCAACGCCAACCGCCCCCCGCTGGGCATGGCCGACGTCACCCTCGTCCTGTCCGACGGCGACCGCGACGAAGAGCTCGTCATCAACCACCGCGTCTTCCGCTCGGGCGAGAGCGAATACCGGCTCAACGGCAAGGCCGTCCGGCTCAAGGACATCCAGGACGCCCTCTGGAAGCGCAACGTCGCCGAGCGGGAGTACTACGTCATCGAACAGGGCGCGATCGGCCAGTTCGTCACTTCCAAGCCCCAGGAGAAGCGGACCCTGCTCGAGGAGGCGGCCGGCACCGCCTTCTACAAGGACAAGCGCCGGCAGGCCGAGAGCAAGCTGGCCACGAGCGAGCAGAACCTGGTCCGGCTCGAGGATATCGTGGCCGAGGTCGAAAAGGCCAAGAACTCCCTCCAGCGCCAGGCGTCGGCCGCCAACCGCTACCGCAAGCTCCGCGAGAAGATCCGCGAGCTGACGGGCTACCACTTCCAGCGCCGCATCCGCCAGGTCGAGAAGAGCCTGGAGGACGCGACGGCCCGCTTCAACGAGTCCCTCCAGCGGGAAAAGGATCTGACCGCCCTGATCCAGGCGATCGAGAAGGAGCTGGCGGCCGCCCGCAAGGACGACTGGGACCTCGAACAGGCCCTCAAGTCGCGCCAGGACGCCATTTACGGGCTTAAGTCGCAAGCGGCCAGGACCGAGGCCGACCGCGAGAAGGAGGCCCGGCGCATCGAGTTCTTCGACGACGAGAAGCGGAAGGCCGCCGCCGGCCGCGAGGAGTTCGCGGCCGAGATCGCGTCGCTCGACAAGGAAGCCGCCGCGACCGAAGCCGCCCTCGGGGAGATCGCCCAGGCCCTGGCCGCCAAGACCGCCGAGGTCGAGCGGGCCGGCTCCGAGGGCGAGGGCGCCAAGGAGCGGATGCCGGTGCTCGAGGCCGAGATCGAGGAGCTGCGCGGCGCGCATATCCAGAGGCTGGCCGAGCTGACCGAGGACCGCAACGAGCTCCTCCGCCTGGACAAGGAGTGGGAGTTCATGCTCCGCCAGGAGGAGAAGCACAAGGCCCAGACCGCCGCCCAACGCGAGCTCCTGGCCCGCCAGGAGGACAAGCTCGCCGGCGACGAGGCCGGCCGCGAAAGCCTTCGGCGCGGGCTCGCGGAGCGGGAGGCGCGCCTCGACGCGCTCAGGAGCGAGGCCCTCGTCCGGGAGGCGAAGATCGAGACGCTCGCCGCGGAGGCAGCCGACCTGACGGCCGCCCGGGAGGAAGCGTCCTTCCGTCTCCAGGCCCTCCGGACCCTGGAGGCCAAGGAGCGCGAGACGAACGCCGCGCCCGAGCTGCCCGGGTCGCTGGGGCTCCTGGCCGACCTGGTCGAGGCCGGTGAAGCCGAAGCGCCGCTCGTGGACGTCTTCTGGAAGGACGAGGCCAAGGCCCGGCTCGTCCCGACGGCGGACTTCCTGTCCGCGCTCGCCGGCGGGCCCGTCCAGGGAAGCTTCCTCCTTCTCCCGGCTTCCTCGCTCCCGTGCGCCCCGGCCGCGATCGCCGAGCCCGAGGTCCTGGGATTCCTCAAGTCCCGCGTCAAGCCCGGGGCGGCCGCCGCCGGCTCTCCGGCCGCCGGCGCCTTCGACCGCTTGCCCGACGCCGTCATCGTGTCCGACCTCGCCTCGGCCGTCCGGCTCTGGGAGCGGCACCCCGGCCTCCACTTCGCGACGCTCCAAGGCGATGTCCTCTGCGCCTCGGGGCTCGTCAAGTCCGGCCAGCGCGCGGAAGGACTCGTCACCCTCGCCCGCGAGATCCGGGCCGCCGAGGAGGGCGTCGCCGCCCGGGATCTCGAGATCCGGCCTCTCCTCGCCGCGCG
>JAFGBC010000302.1 GCA_016933355.1 Candidatus Aminicenantota bacterium | reverse complement strand
CTCGGCACGCTACATCCTGATTGCCGGGGAAACGCCCGAAGCCGTAACGGCTTCGATCTATCGCGAGCTGAAGGCCGAGACGGCGACCGCCCGTCTCTTTTTCGAAAGCGTCCGGAGCGAGCGGATGGAGGTGATCATCCGCGATCCCGTCTCGTCGTCGACCTTCTTCCGGGCCTTCGGACCGCCGCGGCCGGGCCTGGACGTCCCCCTCCCCCCGGGGGTCTATGAAGTCACGGCCCATTTGTTTCCCGCCGTCGCCAGACAATTCCTGAGTGTGACGCCGGGCTCCGTCGGCGAATGCGTCTTCAAGGACGCGCCTCGGGCCGCCCTCCATCTGAAGCTCCGCGACGGAACGGGCGCGCCCGTCCCGGGCAAGATCACGGCCGTCGGCCTGGGCCCGACGCCGACGCCTTATTTCGCGCCGGACGACCCGGTCGAGAGCGGGCGGGGCTGGGAAAGATTCAAGAACCACGTCTTTCCGGCGAAGGACGGCGCCGAGGTCGAGCTTCCCGCCGGGACCTACCTGCTGACGGCTTCGTGCGGCCCCGAGCATACGATCGCTCAGCGGACGGTCGCCCTTCTCGAAGGCGAGCGGCGCGAAGTCGTCCTGGTCATCGACCGGGCGTTCGCGACGCCGGGGCTCGTCTCGCTCGACCCCCATCTCCACACCCGGTTCTCCGACGGGAGCAACACCGTCGCGGACCGCGTCCGGTCGATCGCCGCCGAGGGCGTCGACGTCGCCGTCGCCACCGATCACAATTTCGTCACCGACTACCGTCCGGCCCTGGCCGAGCTCGGGCTCGAGGACGAGCTGGCCGTCCTGGCCGGCACCGAGGTCACCGCCCCCGAAAATTATATCCACTTCAACGTCTACCCCCTGGAGCCCGCGCCGGCCGAGGACGGAAACGGCGCGATCTCGGCGCTGGGCGGGAGCCCGGAGGCCCTGTTTCAAGCCGCCCTCGCGAAGCCCGGCTCCTTCCTGCGTCAGGTCAATCATCCCCGGGCCGGAAGCCTGGGATACTTCAACAACTATGAACTCGATAAGGAGACGGCCGGCTCGGCCGCGACCGGCTTCAGCGCCGACTTCGACGTCATGGAGGCCATGAACGGCCCCGTCTTCGACCGCGGGAACGACCAGGCCATCGCCGATTGGCTTCATCTCCTGAACCGCGGCTTCTTCTTCCCGATCGTCGGCTCCTCCGACACCCACGCGATCGACGGCGAGGAGCCCGGCTACTCCCGAACCTACGTCCGCTACGCGGGCGGCGAAGGCCGCGCCCTGGACGCGGAGGCCCTGCTCGCGGCCGTCCGGGCCGGCCGCTCGTTCGTCTCGAACGGGCCGGTCGTCGCGCTCAAAGTCGGCGGCCGGGCCGAGCCCGGCGATACCCTGACCGCCCGCGGCGGCAAGGTCGCCGTCGAAGTCGAGGTCCGCGGCGCGCCCTGGTTCGACGTCGACGAAGTCGCCCTCATCATCAACGGCGAGCCGGGGCTGGTCTTCCCGGTTGCGCACGCCGGCGGAGCGGTCCTCAAGTTTCGGCAGCGGGTCGAGCTGAACCTGGCCCGCGACGCTTACATCGTCTGCGAGGCTTCGGGTCGGCGGCCCCTCTATCCCGTCCTCCAGGTCCACGCCCGGACCGCCACGGATGCGGCCCTCCCCTACGCACTCACCAACCCCGTCTTCGTCGACGTGGACGGGAACGGCCGCTACGACGCCCCCCTCCCGCGCGAGATCCGGACCGTCGGCGAAAACCCATATCCGGAAACCCGTCTCCCCTAGAAACGGAGATCTCGAGATGAGGACCGCCCGGGAAAAGAACGCCGTCGGGCGTCCCCGGGATTGTTTTTGACAGGGGCCGGGGCGAAGTGCTATAAATACACGGTTTAGAGGCGCCATGGCGCAAGCGAACGAACCGGCCCGGAAGACGACCTGCATCATCAACCCGCGGGCGGCCAACAAGAAGTGGCTGCGGCGGGGCAAGATGCGGGATGACCTTTGCAAAGCGCTGCCCGGCCGTATCTGCGACACGCTGGGCGAGAAGGACCTGACGATCGACCTGGCCCGGAAAACCAGCCTCGACTCGGACCTTGTCGTCGCGATCGGAGGCGACGGAACGGTGGCCGACGTCCTTCAGGGCGTCCTGAGCGCCGGCCCCGCCCGGAACAACCTCGTCTTCGGCATCGTCCCCTTCGGAAGCGGAAACGCGTTCCGCAAATCGTTCAAGATCCCGAAGAATCCCGCCAAGGCCATCCGGATCCTGACCGAGGGCGAGCCCCGCCTGGCCGACCTGATGCGGGTCGAGGACCGCATCGCCGGGTTCGCCAGCATCGGCGCGACCGCGGCCGTGACAGCAAAGAAGCTGGAGAACAAGGTCCAGGGGATGCTGGGCCACCTCATGGCCGCCCGCAAGATGTTCCGGCTGCCCGTGAGCGAAAAGGCCGTCGAGCTCTTCGACGGGGTCGACGACAAGGGCCGCCGCTTCGACCGCCTCTCGTTCCGCCTCCCGTTCTTCGACTGCGTCGTGGCCAAGACGAACTTCTTCGGCTACAGCTGGCGGATCGCGCCCAAGGCCCGCGTCGACGACGGCTATCTCGACATCACCTTCTTCGAGCTCACGACCCCCCGCTATCTCTTCTTCTTTCCGCTGATCTACCTGGGCTGGTTCCAGCGCACCCAGTGGCACTTCAAGGCCAAGCGGGTCGCGATCGAAGGCGAGGACCTCCCGGTCCAGTACAACGGGGAATTTCTGGGCTGCCGTATGCGGGTCGAGATCGAGGTCCTCCCCCGGGCCATCAAGATCCTCGGCCCCAAGAGAAAGCGTCAGCCGCCGCCCGAGCCGGGGGCATAGCGCGGCGCTCTCTCCGCTCCGCGTCCTCCGACGCCGACACCCGGACCGCGCGGCGCTCTCCGGGCCCGACCCGGACGACGATCCAGGAGATGTTTCGGCCGTTGTCGTCCCGGCCCTGCGAGGCCGTCTGCTCCGCGTCGTCCAGGAGCAGCGTCTCCCTCCGGCCCGGGAAGACCGCCTTCCAGACGATCTCTCCGCCCGCCGCGTTTTCGAGGACCGTTTCCGTCTTGCCCCGGTGCCGGACATGGACGGTGTTCTCGAAGACGGGAACGCTCCGGAGCTCGGCTTCGTCCGGGCCGGCCGG
>JAFGBC010000301.1 GCA_016933355.1 Candidatus Aminicenantota bacterium | reverse complement strand
TGTCGCGGGCGGGGACGAGTCCGCGCTTGACCGCCTCCCGCCGGACCGGTCCCCAGACGCCCCAGGGCCGGATCTTGGCGTAGAATTTGACGAGGATGTCCATGTCGGCCGGCTCGTTGAGGCGGGTCACGACGAGCGTCACGACGAGGCACAGCCCGACGTCGGCCGCCCGCGAGCCGGCGGCGCCCAGCGACTTCACGAACGCGACCCTGGCCAGGACAAGGACGACCGAGATCCCCATGCTCTGGACGAAGGCCCGGGCGCTCATCCGCCAGTAGTGCCAGCGGAGCGTGGCCGGGACGAGGATGACGGTGACCCAGACGAAGATCATCGTCTCCCAGGCCGTGACGATGTGGGTGAAGGACAGGCTGAAGACGAACCCGACGAAGAGGGCGACGACCGAGGCGGCCTGACCGATCCGGACGACCTGGCGCGGGCTGAATTCGCGGCGGGCGTAACGCTTGATGAAGTCGTTGGTGACGACCGAGCTCGTGACGTTGATCATGGCCGAGATGGTCGACATGAGCGCCGCCAGGAGCACGGCCATGAACAGGCCGCGCACCCCGACCGGAAGCTTAAGGAGGACGAGCGGCATGATCTTCTCGGCGTCGAAACCGGCCTGCCCGCCGAGAGTGACCATCCCCAGGCAGAGGAAGGCGCAGCCGACGATCCAGCGCAGGGTGTAGCCGACCGTCCACATCCCGCCGGCCAGGGCGGCGTCGCGCGGGGAGCGCGTCGTCAGGAAGAACTGGAAGTCCCAGACGTTGGGCCCGGCCAGGATGCGGAAGACCACCCAAAAGAAGCCCGCCAACAGGATCGGGCCGAAGGCCTCGAAATGCCCGTAGGCGGGCGGCGTCGCCGCGGCGTAGCCGTCCCACAATCGCCAGGTCGGGGCCAGCGAGAGCCAGGCCGGGTCCTTGCCGGCCAGGGCGGTCGCGACGGCCGCGTTGCCGAAGACCATGAACGACAGGATGACGGCGCCGACCGCAATCAGGAACGTCTGGAAGATGTCGGTCAGGATGACGCCGAAGAAGCCGCCCAGGGTGACGTAGATCCCGACCGCGACCAGGACGACGAGCGACGACTGCCAGCGAGGGAAGGGCAGGAACTCCTCGGCGAACTTGCCGGTCCCGACCGAGATGAACATCAGGTTGAAGACCATCAGGACGAGCAGGAAGACGGCCGCGCTGAACCGGGCGTACTCGGCGTCGCGGGTCGCCCCGAACCGCGTTTCGTTCCACTCGGCAAAGGTCATGACGCCGGAGCGCCGGATCCACTTGGCCTGGAAGGCCATGTAGAAGCAGATCATGAACCAGCCCCAGTAGATGTGGGTGGCCCACATCGACTTGAGGCCGAGATAGAACAGGACGCCGACCATGGCCATCGTGCCCCCGATGTCGATGTAGCTCGAGCAGCCGGACAGCCCGAGCATCCACCAGGGGACGTTCCGGTCGGCCAGATAATAGGCATCGGCCTGCCGGGTCGCCCGCTTGCGGACGGCGAACCCGATCAACGCGACCAGAAAAAGATAGGCGCCGATGATGGCCAGGTCGAGGAGCGGAAGCTCCATAGAGGAAGGTTTATCCCAATCCCCCGCGCCTGTCAATTCTAATGGGTGCCGCTAATCCGTGTCCCCCGTTTGCTGCGCCATTTAAAAGAGGCGCTGGTTGACGTCGAAGGCCCGGCAGAGAGCCCGGAGCTCCTCGTCGCTCAAGCCCTGGCCGGCTTCGCCGTTGGCCAGGTTCAGGCATTCGTAGCGGGCGGCCGTCTCGGCGTATTCGATCCGGTCCACGGCCCGCTTGACCGAACGGTCCGAACGGGCGATGACGCCGTGCTTGCCCCAGACCGCGATCCGGTGGGAGCGGAGGGAATCGGCGCTGGCCGCGGCCAGCTCGTTCGAACCGGGGACGAGGAACGGCAGGCAGCCGATGCCCTCGGGCAGGTTCACGACGGCCTCGGGCTGCCAGCGCAGAAGGCGGCGGCTCAGGACGTCCCCGGACTGATAGCGCGGGACGTGGCTCAGATAGGTCAGGTAGAGGGGCTGGGCGTGGACGACGGCGTGGAAGTTGGTGCCGGTCGCCGCGACCTGGTCCTGATGGACGGCCAGATGGGCGTTGAGCTCGCTGGTCAGGCGGTCGAACAGGCGGCGCGGCGCCGTGCAGAGCGTCCCGCTCCGGCCGTCGGGTCCGACCGCGACGAAGCCGAGGTTGGCGGCCGGGTCTTGGGACACCTCGCGCAGGCGGCGGCCCGAGCCGGTCACGAGCAGGGCGCCGCCGGCCAGCGCCGGGACGGGCAGGGGGAGCTCGACCGATCCGGCGTTCGAGAAGCGGCGGCGGGGCTCGACCGGCCAGCCGAGAAAAACCGAGATGTTGCCGGCCGCGCCCTCGCTGGCGCCGATATCGGACAGGCGGCGGCCCGCCTCTCCGATAACCGCGATGATCTCGTCCAATTCGGGGTAAGGCGTGTCGAGCGGCATCGTCGGGCTCCTCTCCGACGGGACTATAGTCTCCGCCCGCGCACCGTGTCAAGGACGACCGGCGCCCGATTAGCGTCCCCGAAAAAAAAATGCTACAATAGCTCGTTAAAAGGAACGGACGATTATGCCCAAAAGCCGCCCCCGCCCCATGAAGAACCTCCTGTTCTGGCTGACGGCCGGGATCATCATCATCTTCCTCTGGAGCCTGGTCCAGACGCCGGCCGCGGCCAAGAAGGACGTTCCCTTCAGCCAATTCATGTCCGACGTCGAAGCCGGGAAGATCGCCGAAGTCACGATCAC
>JAFGBC010000091.1 GCA_016933355.1 Candidatus Aminicenantota bacterium | reverse complement strand
CGCTGGAGGTCGGTCAGGGCGAAGACGTTCATGTAGGCGGCCTTGTAGGCGTCGCGCGAGCGCCAGTGGCAGTTCATGTTGAGGACGGGCGCGCCGTCCGCGTCGGGGAGGATACGGCACCAGACCCGCTGGAGGCAGGGCGGATCGTAGGTCGGCGGGTCGAGCCGGACGTTCCAGGTGACGGCTTGGGCGCGCCGCGTGTGGCCCGTCTGGGCCAGCCGGTCGACGATGAGGTTGATCTGGTCGATCGTCTCCCCCTCCATTTCGTAGGCGAACAGGCGCTTATGGTAGGTGTAGGTCCACTTGCCCTCGGCCGGCGCGATCCAGCGGTCGTGGACGCCCTCGACGACCTCCTGGCGGTAGATTTCGAGGTCCTCCAGGCCGCCCGGGAAGGCGCGGTGGATGCGGGGCTCGGCGAAAGGATCTTCCGCCACCCAGAGCATGGTGCAGTCGCGGCTGGGCGGGTCGCCGGGCTTGTCGTACTCGGTCGGGACGGCGACGCCTCGCGTCCAGCAGGCGAGGACCGCTTTCTCCCAGGCTTCGGGGAGGGTTTTGCCCTGGACGAAGAGGGTCGGGATGTTGCCGCTCATGCGCGCCTCGCTTCGCTTCTCTTCCCTTTTCTATCACAGGACGGCGGTTCTCCTCAACTTCGAGCGCCCGTCCGCCGGCCCAAAACCATTTTGCTATTTGACGCCGAGTCGGGGTATCATGGGGCCGAACAATGTCAACCGCCAACCCGAGGGGTCCCCATGGTCGAACAATTCGCGGATGAAAGCCGAAAGAAGATCTGCCTGCTCATCGACGGCGACAACGCCCAGCCTTCGCTCCTGGGCAAGATGCTGGCCGAGGTCGCCAAGTACGGCCTGGTCACCATCCGCCGCATCTACGGCGACTGGACGACGGCCAACATGGGCGGCTGGAAGCAGGCCCTCAACGAGAACGCCATCCAGCCCATCCAACAGTTCCGCTACACGATCGGCAAGAACGCGACCGACAGCGCCATGATCATCGATGCCATGGACATCCTCCACGGCCATCTCGTCGACGGGTTCTGCCTGGTGTCGAGCGACAGCGATTACACGCGGCTAGCGACCCGGATCCGGGAGATGGGCTTCTTCGTCATGGGCATCGGCAAGGAGAAGACGCCCCGCGCCTTCGTCAACGCCTGCAACCTGTTCATCTACACCGAGAACCTCGTCCCCAAAAAGCCGCCGCGCGAGCACGAGCGGTCCTCGCGGCGATCCGGCCGCGGCGGCCGAACCGAGCGCGCCGAGGGCGGCGAGCCGGCCGAGGGCGGCGAACGGGCGGCCCGGCTCGACCCGGTTCCGCTCCTGCGCGGCGCCGTGGACATGGCCGTCCAGGAGGACGGCTGGGCCAACCTGGGCACGATCGGGTTCACGCTCCGCCAGCTCGACCCCGGCTTCGACCCCCGGACCTACGGCTACAAACAGCTTTCCCAGCTCTTCAAGGCCCACCCCGGCCAGTTCGAGCTCCGGCTCGAAGATAAGAGCGGCCGGGGCGACATCTTCGTCCGTCTCAAGGAATAGCGGCTCCGCCGGACGCGCCGATGGCCCGCACCGTCTATTTCGATTCGCCCTTGGGAGTCCTGGCCATCGATGGAAGCGAGCGCGGCGTCGCGTCCGTCGCCTTTGTCGAGAGGCGGCCGGCGGGCGCCGCCGCGCCCGAGAACGGCGCCCCGGCGCCGCTCCTCGCCTGCCGCCGCCAGCTCGACGAGTACTTCCGGGGCGTCCGGACGGAGTTCGACCTGCCGCTCAACCTGGCCGGGACGCCCTTCCAGCTCGAGGTCTGGCGCCGGTTGCGCCAGGTGCCGTTCGGCGCGACGACGACGTACGGGGCGCTCGCGGCGGCCATGCATAATTTCGGAGCGGCCCGGGCCGTGGGCGGCGCCAACCACCGGAACCCGGTATCGATCGTCATCCCCTGCCATCGCGTCGTCGGAGGCGGCGGGTCGCTCGTCGGCTACGGCGGCGGGCTGTGGCGGAAAGAGCGGCTGCTCGGCCACGAGCGGTCGGTTCTCGACCAGCTCAAGTCATGAGCGGGGAGGCCGTCCCCCCGCGAGGAGGTTCTCATGCTGGAGACCCTGAGCCGGCTCATTCTCAACACCTTCCGGGCTTATCCCAAGGACGCCCTTTTGATGTCCAAGCAGGACGGGCGCTGGGTCTCGCTCTCGACCGCCGAGGTCGGCGAGCGGATCCGGGCCCTCGCCCTCGGCCTCAAGGAGCTCGGCGCCGGCCCGGGCGACAAGCTCGTCATCCTCTCGGAAAACCGGCCCGAATGGCCCATGGTCGATTTCGCCAACCTGTGCCTGGGCGGTGTCACCGTGCCGGTCTACACCACGCTGATGCCCGACCAGATCCGCTACATCGTCGAGAACTCCGAGGCCAAGATCGTCGTCTGCTCCGGCCTCGCCCTCTGGGGGCGGCTGGCCGCCGTCAAGGGCGCGCTGTCCGGGGTGCGCCAATTCATCGTCATGGACGGCCCGGCGCCCGAGGGGGCGACGGCCATGAGCGAGGTCCTCGAGAAAGGCCGAGCGGCGGCCGCCCGGCAGCCGGACCTGTTCGAGACGCTGGCCCAGGCCGTCCGGCCCGACGACCTGGCCTCGATCATCTACACCTCGGGCACGACGGGCATCCCCAAGGGCGTCATGCTGACCCACGACAACTTCATGAGCAACATCCGGACCATGTACGACCTGGTCCCCTTCGGCCCCAAGGACACGGTCCTGTCCTTCCTGCCGCTCTCCCACGTCCTGGAGCGGATGACGACCTTCGCCTTCCTGGGCAAGGGCTGCACGATCGCTTACGCCGAGAGCGTCGAGACCGTGGCCGAGAACCTGCTCGAAGTCCGGCCCCAGATCATGATCAGCGTGCCGCGCCTGTTCGACAAGATCTACGTCAAGGTCATGGACACGATCCTGGCCGGGTCCGGCCTCAAGAAGAAGATCTTTTTCTGGGCCCTGAAGACCGGCAAGAAATACAGCGCCTGCCGGATCGAGGGGCGGCCGGCGCCGGCCTTCCTCCGCTTCAAGAACCGCTGGGCCCGCCGGCTCGTCTTCGCCAAGATCCTGGCCAAGACGGGCGGCCGGGTCCGCTTCTTCGTCTCGGGCGGGGCGCCCCTGTCCAAGGATATCGCCGAGTTCTTCTTCGCGATCGGGATCACGGTCCTCGAGGGCTACGGCCTGACGGAAACGGCGCCCGTCCTGGCCCTCAACACCTTCGAGGCCATCCGGCCGGGGACGGTCGGACGTCCCATCCCCGGCATCGAGCTCAAGATTGCGGCCGACGGCGAGATCGTCGTCCGCGGACCGAACGTCATGCGCGGCTATCATAAGAAGGAGGCCGAGACGCGCGAGGTGCTGGTCGACGGCTGGCTCCACACCGGCGACATCGGGCATCTCGACGAGGACGGCTTCCTCGTCATCACCGATCGCAAGAAGGACCTCATCATCACCGCCGGCGGCAAGAACATCGCCCCCCAGCCGATCGAGAACCTGATCAAGGCGGCGCCCGCCGTCGCCAACGCGGCCGTCGTCGTCGGCGGCAATCGGAAGTTCGTGGCCGCCCTGGTCGTTCCCGACTTCGACAAGCTCACCGCCTACGCCAAGGCCCACGGCATTCCCTTCGCGAGCCGCCGCGAGCTCGTCCTCCGGCCGGAGGCGGTGGCCTACGTCATGTCCGGGATCGAAAAGGCCACCGCCCATCTGGCGCCGTTCGAACGGGTCAAGAAGATCGCGCTTCTCGACCGGGATTTCGATGTCGAGACGGGAGAGGTTACGCCGACCCTCAAGGTCCGCCGCTCGATCGTCGAGGCAAAATACAAGGACATCATCGACGCCCTCTACGCCGAATAGGGCATTCGGAGGCTCCCTGCCGAAGTCGGCGAGGGCGGACCGGCTGCGGACCGCCCTGGCGACATGACCCGACTGCTCCAGAATTCGGGCGCGTGTCTCCTGAATGGTCTAAGACATCAAGGCCGGTCGTGCCACCGCAGCCATTGCCGGGCGCCGTCCGCGCTGTATTTGATCGTCACGTAATCAAAGCCCCGGGTCGCATGACAACTGTACCCCGTGACATAGGCGTTGCCCGCGGTGTCCACGGCGATCGCCGTGGGCCAATCGGTTT
>JAFGBC010000300.1 GCA_016933355.1 Candidatus Aminicenantota bacterium | reverse complement strand
GAAGCCTTAAAGTTGTCGCATCATGCGTTTCGGGTTCGACCTGAGGCCGTTCCTCAAGCAGGAGACCGGGGTCGGGGTCTATTATCGGAACCTCCTCTTCGAGCTGGCCGCCGTCGACCGGGAGAACGAGTATGTCCTGTTCTCCGCGTCCTGGAAGGACCGCTTCCCGGCGGCCAAGATCCCGCCCTTCGAGCGCCGCCGCTTCCGGGACGTCAAGCTCCCGGTCCGCCTCGTCGACCTCCTGTGGTCGAGGTGGGAATGGCCCCGGCTGGAGGCCTTTTTCGACGGTCCGCTCGACCTGACCCATTCGCCGACGCCGCTCCTCCTCCCGACCCGGGGGAAGACGATCGTCACCGTTTACGACCTCTTCTTCCTCGACTTCCCGGACCGCGCCGACCGGCAGGCCCGGACCCATTTCGCCCGGCGGATCGCCTCCGCCCTGGAGCGCGCCGACGGAATCGTGACCATCTCCCGCTACACCCGGGACGAGCTTCTCTCCAGGTTCGACGTCCCCGAGGCGAAGGTCCGCGCCATTCCCCTCGGGATCGACCCCGATTTCGGGCTGCCGCTCCCGGTCCAGTATCTCGAAGCCCTGGGCCGGAAACACGGACTCCCCGCCGAGTTCCTTTTGTTCGTAGGCGCCTTCGAGCCGCGCAAAAACCTCCCGGCCCTCGTCGAAGCTTTCGGCCGGGTCCGGGCGCGGCGGCCGGGCTGCGTCCTCGTCCTGGCCGGACGGTCCGGGGCGGATCTGCCGCGCATCCGGGCCGCGATCGCGGCCTCCCGGCTCGAGGAGGCGGTCTGGATCCTCGGCTACCTTCCCGACCGGGAGCTCCGCGGCCTGTACCAGACGGCGTCCGGGTTCGTCTATCCCTCGGTCTGCGAGGGCTTCGGGCTGCCCTTGCTCGAGGCCATGGCCAGCGGCTGTCCGGTGGCGGCTTCGACGGCCGCGGCCATCCCCGAGGTGGCCGGCGGGGCCGCCCTCCTCTTCCCGCCCGACGAGGTCGAGGCCATGGCGGCCGCGCTGTTGCGCCTCATCGAGGACGACGGGCTGCGGAGGACGCTCGCCGACCGGGGACGGGACCGGGTCCGCGCCTTCGGCTGGGCGGAGATGGCCCGCTCGACGCTCGACTTCTACCGGGACGTGCTGAAGACATGAGCCGGACGATCCTTTTCCTGTCCCACACCGCGGAGCTCAACGGGGCCGAGCGCTGGCTGCTGGAGACGATGACGAGCCTGGACCGGAGTCGCTTCCGCCCCGTCCTGGCGGTGCCCGGCCCGGGCCCGCTCGAGGCCGAGGCCGCGGCGGCCGGGATCGCCGGCGTCATCGTCCCTTCGCGCTGGTGGCTCACGCCGCGCTCCCGCGTTTGGACTCAGCCGGCGACCTGGCTCCTGAACCGGAGGAGCGTCCGTCGCCTGGGAGCCGCTCTCCGCGGGATGAAGGCCGAGCTCGTCTTCACGAACTCGTCCGCGTTCCTGAGCGGAGCCTTAGCCGCGCGGGCGACCCGGCTTCCCCATGTCTGGATGATCCATGAGCTGCTCGGCCCGCCCCGGCCCCAGCTCGTCTGTGTTTTGGGGAGGCGCCGGCTGCTGGAATTCATCCTCGACGCGTCGGCCGCCGTCCTCGTCAATTCGCGGGCCGCGGCGGGCGCGTTCGGGGGAGATGCGCGCGTCACGGTCGTCTACAACGGCATTCCCGGCTGGGCCTCCCGGCCGGTCCCGGCCGGCCGGGAGGCCGTCCGGACGCGCTGGGGCGTCGCGGACGGAGAGTTTTTATGCGGGGTCGTCGGGAAAATCTGCGCAGACAAGGGGCAACGGGAAGCCGTCCTGGCCCTGGACGCCCTCCGCGCGCGCCGCCCCGGCCTGAAGCTTCTCCTGGTGGGCGCCGCGCCGGAATCCGCCTACACGCGGAGCCTCCGCGCTTTGATCCGCGCGCGCGGGTTGGAAGAGGCCGTCGTCCTGACCGGCTACCAGGAGGATGTCCACTCCCTCTACGCGGCCATGGACCTCGTCGTCGTCGGCTCGGGGCGGGAGTCGTTCGGCCGGACCGCCCTCGAGGCCGCCGCCGTGGGCGTTCCCGTGCTGGCCGTCCGCGGAGGCGGCATCGAAGAGGTCGTCGAGCAGGGAAGAACGGGCTGGATCGTCGAGTCCGGGAGGCCGGACGCTCTCTCCGCAGGGATCGCGTTCGTCCTGGATCACCCCGCCGAGACAAGGGAAGCGGCCGCGCGCGCCCGAGCGGAGGCGAGGCGCCGCTTCGACCGGAACGCCCAGGTCCGTAAAGTGGAATCCGTCCTGGAGGCCGCTCTTGGCTGAGGCGCCGCCGGCCCGGACGCCCGTCCTGTCGGCGATCGTCGTGAACTTCAACGACCGCGCCAACATCGGGCGCTGTCTGGCCTCGCTCCTCAAGGCGACTCGGGCGCTCCCCGCCGAGGTCATCGTCGTCGACAACGCTTCAACGGACGGAAGCCCGGACGTCGTGGCCGCGGAATTTCCCTCGGTCCGGCTCGTCCGGAACTCCGAGAACGCAGGCTTCTCGAGGGCCAATAACCTCGCCATCCGGCAGAGCCGCGGGGAATTCCTCCTCTGCCTCAACACGGACGCCGCCCTCAGCCCCGGGACTCTGGACGGACTTCTCGAGGAGCTCCGCCGCAATCCCAGGACGGGGATCGTCGGGCCGGCCCTGGTCAACGACGAAGGCGCCTATCAGGTCTCGTTCGGAGGGCGGGTCCGCTTCGGGAGCGAGCTCCTCAAAAAGGCCGTCCTGAACCGCGTCTGGGCGCGCCGCCTGAGGTCGGACCGGGCGCGGCGGCGCGTCGTCTGGGTCAGCGCGGCCTGCCTGCTGGCGCGCCGGCGGGCCGTCGAGGACGCGGGCGGTTTCGACGAGCGCTTCTTCCTCTTTTTCGAGGACATCGACCTCTGCTACCGGGTTGGGGCGGCCGGCTGGGATGTCGTCTTCCTGCCCGCCGTTCAGGCCTTCCACCGGAGCGGCGCCACCACGGCGCCGGGCGGGCTCCGGACCCGCTTAGCCTACCGGGCCAGCCAGCT
>JAFGBC010000299.1 GCA_016933355.1 Candidatus Aminicenantota bacterium | reverse complement strand
TCGGGCCTGGATGTCCGGCGCCGATATCGTCAAGGTCTTTCCGGCCTCCGTTCTGGGCTCGGGATTCTTCAAAGATATTCGGGGGCCTTTTCCCGACATCAAGCTGATGCCGACGGGCGGAGTGACCGTCGAGAACGCCCGGTCCTTTATGGAAAAGGGCGCATGTGCGGTGGCGATCGGGACCGCTTTGGTCAATAAAAAGGACATTGCTGAAGGCCGCTGGGAGGAGATCACCCGAAGGGCTCAAACGATTGTAAATTGTCTAAAATGAAAAAAAGCTCTTGACAATCTGGAGATGTGATGTATTATATAATCAATTTGAGCCTTGCTTTGCTGGCTGTGCAAGGCCGTAAGACCCTCCTTCATTTCCCCTAAATAATTCCCCTAACCCCAAAACAGCCAGCCTTCTCTCATTGAGCGCTTCTCGCTTTACCGCGGTTCAGGATTTCGCTACACTTCTCTCTCATGCGTCTCCCGGAGGTTTCTTTCCTGAGACGGCCCCGCGGCCGGCCGACCCTTTGGACGAGGGAATTCATCATTTCCCTTCTCGCCTATTTCTTTCTGTTCACGAGCGTGACGCTCTTCCTCCTCTTCCCGCTCTTTCTCCGCCAATTCCAGCCGTCCCGGACCCGGATGGGATTGATCATGGGCGTCCACAGCCTCGTCGCCGTTTCCGTCCGTCCGCTGATCGGACGCCTGACCGACCTCCGCGGCCGGAGGACGATCGCTCTGGCCGGGACGGGGCTCGTCGCCGCCGTCGTCCCTTTCTTCCATCTCATCCGCGGCGCGGACGCGCTGCCGCTCGCGCTCAGGGCGATGGGCGGTTTGGGCTGGGGCGTCGGCATGACGGCGACGATGGCGCTTGCCTCGGACCATGCGCCGCGCGCGCGGCTGGCCCATTCGATGGGGATCATCGGCGTCGCCGGACTCGTCGCCCATGCGGTCGGCCCCGTCCTCGGCGAGGAAATCGTCCTCCGCTTCGGGTTCGGCGGACTGTTCAACGTCAGCCTCCTGCTGGCACTCCTGGCGCTGGGAGGCTTGGTCCTGGTCCGGGACCGTGAACGCCCGGCGCCCGCTCCGGCCGGCGCCTCGCCGGCCGCCGCGCTGCTCAAGGCCGTCGGCCTTCCCGTCCTGCTGGTCATGGCCTCGATGCCCGTCGTCCACGGCGCGACCAAGGGCGCGATCGATAATTTCATCGCCCTCTTCGGCCGGGCGGTCGGCTTCGGCCGGGTGGGACCGTTTTTTCTGGCTTTCTCGCTGGCCGCCATCCTGACCCGGGCCGGCCTGGGCGACCTCTCGGACCGCGTCGGGCGCAAGCGGGTCATCGGACCGGCGGCCGCCGTCATCAGTCTCAACCTGCTGCTCCTCTCCCAGGTCCGCGGCTACCCGCTCTACATCGCGGCCGGATTCCTGGGCGGGCTCGGCCAGGGATTCATCTTCCCGGCGCTCAGCACTTACGTCATCGACGTCTTGGGCTCCGCCAACCGGGGCCTGGCCATCAGCCTCTACCTCACGCTGTTTGATATCGGCAACGGGTTGGGCGGGCCTGTCTTCGGCGCCGTCTCCGACCTAGCCGGCTACCGCTTCATGTACGCGGCGGCCGGCGCGCTGATGTTGTCCGCCGGCGTCCTCTTCGCGCTGAAGGCGCCGCCTTCGGAAAGCTTCTGCAAGGAGGGATCCCCATGATCGTCTACGACCTGATCCGCTCGCGCCGGACGATCCGGCAGTTCAAGCCGGGCCCGGTTCCGCCGGGGCTCCTGACCCGGCTCGTCGACGCGGCCCGGCTCGCCCCTTCGGCGGCGAACCTCCAGCCGCTCGTGTTCGTCGCCGTCGACGACCCGGCCCTCTGCGCCCGGATCCTGCCCTGTCTCAAATGGGCGGCCTACATCGCGCCCCAGGGCGACCCCCGCCCCGGCTTTGAGCCGTCCGCCTACGTCCTCGTCCTGGTCAACACGACCGTGCGGGACAAGATGTACGAGTACGACGTCGGCGCCGCCGTCGAAAACATGATCCTTTCCGCTCTGGCCGAGGGCGTCGGGAGCTGCTGGATGATCTCGATCGACCGGCCGAAGCTCGCCGAGATCCTGGGCGTGCCCGAGGGCTATCGCCTCGATTCGGTCCTGGCCCTCGGCGCGCCGGCCGAACAGCCCCTGGCCGAGGATCTCAAGGACTCCGTCAAGTATTGGAAGGACGACGTCGGCCGCCTTCACGTCCCGAAGCGGCCGCTGGCCGAAGTCCTTCACCTGAACGGGTTCAAGCCCTAGCGTCCGGCCACGGTCATCTCGGCCACCCGGATGGTCGGCCCGGCGACCGCGCTCCGGAAGTCGAGGTCGTCGCCGATCCGGTCGATCCGACGCAGGACCTCGCCCAGATTGCCGGCGATCGTGATTTCGGCGACGGGATAAGCGACGCGGCCGCCTTCGATCCAGAGACCGAAAGCGCCGCGCGAGATGTCGCCGGTCACCGGGTTGAGGCCGTGGCCGAGCGTCCGGATGAGAAGGAGGCCCTCCTCGACCGAGCGGACGATATCGTCCGGAGAATCCGTCCCGGGCGACAAATAGAAGTTGTTGGGCCCGACGCCCCCGCCGTCGCTGTTTCCCGTCGATCCCGTCCCGAGCTTCCGGCCGGCGTAGGTGTTCGTCAGGAAGCGCTTCAACACGCCGGAGGCGATGACCGTCGTCCTCCGGCAGGGAACGCCTTCGGCGTCGAACGGCCGGGACCCGGGCCGGCCCGCCAGCAGGCCGTCGTCGAAAACCGTGACGCCGGGCGCGGCGACCGCCTCTCCCAGCCGGTCGGCCAGGAAGGTCGCCCTCTGGTAGACGGCGGTCCCGGAGACGCAGGCGAACAGGAATCCGAGGAGCCAGGCGGTCATGTCCGGCTCGAAGACGACGGGCACGTCGCGGGTCGCGATCTTGCGGGGATGGAGCTGGCGAATCGTCCGCTCCACGGCTTTCCGGGCGACCTCTTCGGGGCTTTCCAGGTCGCGGAAGCGGCGCCGGCTCGTCGACCAGCCGTCTTCGGCCAGGTCGTCGACGTCGCCGGCCTGGAGCCCCAGTTCGAGGCTGCAGGTGGAGGTCTCGTAGGACCCCAGGAAGCCGTTCGAGTTGGCCAGGAGCGTTTCGCCGGCATACGAGCTGAAGCTCGCGCCGTGCGAGTTGGAGATCCGCTTATCGGCGAGCGCGATCCTTTCCGTCTTCCGGGCCAGCGCGATCTTGGTCCGCGAACTGAGGCGGCGGATTTCGGGGTCGAACAGGGCGAGCCGCGCGACGTCGCCGTCCAGCGGCTCGAGCGGCGGCAGTCCGGCGCAGGCGTCGGGCTGGGCCAGGCC
>JAFGBC010000090.1 GCA_016933355.1 Candidatus Aminicenantota bacterium | reverse complement strand
GCCGCGGCCCCGGCCGCCTTGAGCGCCCCGACGAACTGTCCGTGAGGGTCGCCGTAGAAGCGTCCGGTCTTCGTCCCGTCCATCGCGCCGGCCAGGAGCGATTTCGCCGGGTCCGTGATCAGGCGCTCGGGGTCGGTCACGGTCATCGTCCCGAGCCCTTTGCAGGCGGGGCAGGCGCCCTGCTCGTGGTTGAACGAGAACATCGACGCCGAGAGCGGATGCCCCCGGAGCTCGGGAGGAGCGACGCCGGCCCGGGCATAGAGCAGGCGGTAATAATCGTAGATCTCGGTCATCGTCCCGACCGTCGAGCGCGGATTGAGGGACGGGGAGGAGCGGCCGACGGCGACCGGCGGCGTCAGGCCCCGGGCGGCGGCGAAGTCGGCCCGCCCGCCCTTGTCGATGAGGGTCCGGACGTAAGACGAAAAGCTCTCGATGTATCGCAGGCGGGATGCGGCGAACAGCGTGTCGAAGGCGAGCGAGGACTTTCCGCCGCCCGACGGCCCGCAGACGACCGTGAGCTTGCGGAACGGGATGCGGACATCGATCCCGCGAAGGTTGTGGGTCGAGACGCCTTCGAGGACGATGGGGTCGTCCGCGTCGGTCGGCGGCCGTTCCCAAGCGCCGCGCTCCGCCGCCGCAGCCGTGGTCTCGCCGCGCAGCGCCCGGCCCGTCGGCGATTCGGCGCAGGCCGCGATTGCGTCCGGAGTCCCGCTGGCGACGACCCGGCCGCCGTCCTCTCCGCTCCCCGGGCCCAAATCGACGACATGGTCGGCCGTCCGGATGACGTCGGGATGGTTCTCGATGGCGATGACGGTTCGGCCTGCGCCGACAAGCTCTTGGAGCGCGGCGAGGAGGTTTTCGACGTCGGCGCGGTGGAGCCCGGTCGTCGGCTCTTCCATTATATAAAGGAGGGGGCCCGACGCCGACCGGCTCAGCTCCGACGCGAGCTTAACCCGCTGGGCCTCGCCGCCCGAGAGTGTCGTCGAGCTCTGTCCCAGCTTGAGATAGCCGAGGCCGAGGCGCTCGAGGACCCCGAGGTCGGCCGCAAGGCGCGGCGCGCCGCGGTAGAACGCGGCGGCCTCCGCGACGCTCATCTCGAGGACGTCGTGAATACTCTTTCCGCGGTCGCGCACGGCGAGCGTTTCGTCGTTGAAGCGCCGGCCCTCGCACTCGGGGCAGACGACGTCGATGTCTCCCAGGAAATGCATGCCGATTTGGAGGAGTCCCGCGCCCTGGCATCTCTCGCAGCGACCGCCGGCGACGTTGAACGAGAACCGCCCCTTGCCGAAGCCTTTGGCCTTCGATTCGGGAAGCGCGGCGAACAGGTCGCGGATCCGGTCGGAGATCTTCGTATAGGTCGCCGGGTTGGAGCGCGGCGTCCGGCCGATCGGGGACTGTTCGATCTCGATGACGCGGCGGACGGCGCCCTCGACCGAAAGGCCGTCGGCATCCGGGCCGGGCCCGAACCGCCCGGCCCGCAGCCGCTCGGCGAGGACGTCGTGGACCAGAGTGGATTTGCCCGCTCCCGCGACGCCGGTCACGACGTTCAGGGCGCCGAGCCGGAACTCGACGTCCGCGCCCTTGAGGTTGTGCTTTCGGGCGGCCTTGATGAGGATGCGTCCCGTTCCCGCGCGGCCCCGGGAGCCGACCGCGGGCCTCCGCTCGCCCGTCAGGAAATCCCGGGTCGGGCTCACGCCGCGCGGGATCTCGGCGATTCCTTTCGCCGGCCCGCTGTAAAGGACGCGGCCCCCCGCCTCGCCCGGCCCCGGCCCGAGGTCGATGAGATAATCGGCCGCCCGCATCACGTCCTCGTCGTGCTCGACAACGAGGACGGAGTTGCCGGCGTCGCGCAGCTCGCCGAGGAGCTCCAGGAGGCGGGCCGTCTCCGCGGGATGGAGTCCGGCCGTCGGCTCATCGAGGATGTAAAGAACGCCGCGCAATCCGCTTCCGGCCTGGGCGGCCAGGCGGATGCGCTGGATCTCTCCTCCCGAGAGCGTTTCGGCGGCCCGGTCGAGGCGGAGGTAGCCGAGCCCGAGGCGTTCCAGGAGGTCGGCTTTTTTCAGGAGAGAATCGCGGACGGAATGCGCGGCCTCGGCGGCGGCCCGGCCCGATGCGTCGAGCTCCAGTCGCCGGAAATATTCGGCCAGAGCGCGGACGCTCAGCGCGCTGAAGTCCGCGATCGAGCGGCCGTCCACGGTCACCGTGAGCGACTCGGGACGGAGGCGCCGGCCGCCGCAGGCGCGGCAGGGGAGGGTGCGGGCGAAGCGGAGGATGTTGACGTTCCGCTTCGTCCTCAGGATCGTCTCCATCACGGGGAGGATTCCCTTGTAGACGCCTTCTTCGCGTGGCTTGGCGACAATGCCCGTCCAGCGCAGCCGCGATTCGAGCGGGTGCTTGCCGAAGCGGACGCGGATCTTTTCGCTCCCGTTGAGGACGACCTCGCGCTGGGCAGCGGTCAGGTCGCGCCAGGGGATGTCGACCGAGAAGCCGTGGGCGCGGCAGACCTCGTCCAGGACCTCCATGGTCACCTGGGAATAGATAATGTAGCCGTTGGGCGTCGTCAGGGACAGCGCGCCCCGGCGCAGGGTTTTGGCCGGGTCGGCGATCAGGAGATCGGGGTCGATCCGGTCCTCGACGCCCAGGCCCCGGCAGGCCGGACAGGCGCCCTCGGGGGCGTTGAACGAGAACATCCGGCGCGAGAGCGGACTTCCGTCCGGCGAGCGTCCAAGGCGGGCGAAGAGGAGCCGGAGGTCGTCGTGGATCTCGGTCAGCGTCCCGACCGTGGAGCGCGGGCCGGGTGATGCGGCCCTCTGGCTCACGGCCACGGCCGGGGACAGGCCATGGACGATCCCGACCTCGGGACGACGCAGCTTTCCCAAGAATTGGCGGGCGTAGGACGAGAAGGTCTCGAGGTAGCGCCGCTGGGCTTCCCGATAGACGACGTCGAAGACAAGCGACGATTTGCCCGAGCCCGAGACGCCGCTGACGACGGTCAGCTTCCCGTGCGGGATGTCGACGTCGATGTCCCGGAGGTTGTGTTCGGCGGCGCGGCGGATGACGATGCGGTTCATGGGCGAAACAGCGGCTTAAGATATCACCCGCTTCCGGGCCGGTCAAGGGACCGAACCGGCCTTGACTGAAAGACACGGCCGGCCGTGTTTTATTGATGAAGGTGAGAAGGGGTCTCTGTCCCGCAGAGCGCTTCGGACGTCGTCTTGAGCTTGATCGCGCCCCGGAGGACCGGTTCGCCGCTCCCGGCCAGCCCGGCCTCGACCGTCACCGTGTGCCTCCCCGTGGACAGCAGCGGCAGGGCTCGGCCGAGGTCGATCCTCTCGAGGAGCCGGCCCTTGTCGCCGTAAAGGAGGAGGCTCTCCGAGCCGTCCCAGACCAGGGACTGCCCCTTCTTGAGAATCCCGGGCACGGCCGCTTTGAAGAACCTATCGACCTCGATCTCGATCCCCCGGGCCTCGGCGTCTACCCCGCCCTCGAGGAGGAGATGGAGGTGGAGGGGCTGGGGGTCGAAGGCGTTGTCGAAGGCCCAGGCGGACCCCGTCGGCTGCCCCGGCTGGAGGATTTTCTTGCGGTGCTCGAAGCGGATCTTGTCGAAGCTCTGCAGAGTCCATCGCCCTTCGCCCGCCCGCTCCAGGCGGAAGTCCCGCTCGGGGTCCTTGAGCCGCGCCCGCTGCTCGTCGCTGAAGACGCCGAGCCGCTTGGCTTCTTCCCAGGTCCGGACGGCCTCGATGATGGCGTCCGCGGCGGGATTCTTCTGGAAGGTCTCGTATTCGGCCACGAAGGCGTAGCCGGCCCGGTAGCCGGCGGCCCGGGCCAGCATCCACTCGATATCCTCGAGACGCGTGTCCGGCGTCATCAGAAACCAGCCCAGCATGTTCGGCATGTAGTTGCGCTCGTAGAACGGCTGGAGCTCGAACCGGTAGCGAGACTGGCTCTCCCGGAAGCTCGCGTACCACGGCTCGCCCCAGTTGATGTAGCTGTTGAAGTGCCAGTAGAAATGGCCGACGTTGCTCGAACCGTTGAGGACCGAGTGATCGACCCGGCCGAGGAAAGCCTCGACGAAGTGGACGTGGCCGTAGTCGCCCCGGCCGAGATAGCAGGCGCCCTCGTGACCGTCGAAGTCCATCTGGGCCGTGCCGGTCTCATTGAAGAAGCCGGCCAGGTTGCGGATGAGATCCTCCTGCATCGGCCAGTCCGGGAAAAGCGTCTTGTAGGGGTGGTCCATGAGCTTGCGGGCCTCGTCCCCCTCGGCGTGGGCGGCGGCGGCGGTCCCGAAGGCGCCCCGGACGCAATCGGTCAGCGTGAAAGGCCCGGTCCCGGAGACATCCCGGTAGCGGACGATCTCCGTGCCGATGATCACGCTGTTCAGCGTGGACTCCTGCGCGAAATAGTCCTCGCGGTCGACGACGATCGCGGTCGTCGCCGCGTCGACGTCCTTTCCCAGCCGGGCTACGCCCGCCGCCATCAGCCCCCGGTTGGCCGCCGTCGTCACGAACGAGTCGTTCGTGGTGATGAAATTCGTCAGCGTGTGGCATCCCACTCTGATCCCCATGGCCCGGGCCTTGTCCACGCAGCGCTTGAAACCGGCCCGGCCGTTGGGAAAGAGGCCCTCCAAGAGGTCGAAGTGCCCCCAGGTCTTGAAGGGGCCGCCGTGATAGAGGGTCGCGAAGCCCAGGCGGCGGGCGTATGCGAGCATCGCGTCGATCGTGGCTTCGCTGAAATTGGCGATGAGGTAGGGGCGGCCGGGGACCGTCGACGTCTTTGCCCACGCCCCGTCGATCATGGGGTGCGGCAGGCCCTCGGCGATCTCGATCCGGCCGATCAGGGGCAGGACATCGGCCGGGGCTGTCCCGAAGACGGCCAAGGCGCTCCCCTCCAGCTTGAATCCCGGCAGGGCTTTGACCGGCACGTTCCGATGCTGAGGCCATACGGTCAAGATCCGGTCCCGGGCCTGGTTGACCGTGAAGGCCTGGAGGCTCGCGCCGAACGGCTCGGCGCCGGCCGTCGTCCGGCCTCCCGTCGTGCCCTCGTCATTGACCAGCTTGCCGCCGCAGGTCTTCGCGTTCAGGGTCTGGAGGCCGACGGCGAAATCGGCGTTGCGCACGACCCCGACCACTTCCCCGATGGTTGCGGCGATGGTCGTCTTGATCGGCCCCCAGAGTACGGCCTCGATCGTTCCGGCGGGCGCGGCCTCGGTGAGCTCGAAGCGGATGTATTCGGCTTTTTCCGAGGCCCGGACTCTCAGCCGGATGCCCCGGTCGAAGACGAACGTCAGCACGCCTGTCCCGGCCGTCATCCCGGTCGGGCGCAGCTCCCGGCCCCCGCTCTTGACCCGGACGAGATATCCGGGCTCTCCGGCCGGCGCGTGATCCCGGCCGTCCTTCGCGTCGGCCAGCCTGACGATCTCGCCTCGGGCGTTCAGGCCCATCTTGAGACGCGAGGTCCTCAGGACGTGCTGCGCGTCCAAGGACGCGCCGGCGCAGAGCCCCGCGAAGACGATTATGCTCGCCGCTCTCCACGTTCTTGTCCTCATCGTGCCTCTCCTCCAGACCGGCGACCGCCGGCCGTCGTGATCGCGGGCGTCGTCATGTTATCACAGTTCCCTAGGCGACAAACCTCCAACGCCGGGCGCCAAATGGCTTGAAAACCCCCATCAGGGATCGGCCAATCGCTCGGGACGAGGCTCAGAGCGCCGGCCCGGGCGATCGGTTGACACCCCGGCCCGATAGTGATAAAAATTACGCGTATCGCGGGGCCCGGGGGGCGGCCGGTGATGGGCCGGCCCGGGTTCCTCAAGGGAAGTGGTGACGATGGCTAAGATTCTATTGCTGGATTTCGAGCCCAAAGATCTCGAATCGCTGCGCGGCGCCGGGTTCGAGGCGAGCCTCCGGGTCACGAATTGGAAGTCCCCCAAAGCGGACCCGATCGTCCTGGACAAGGACTGCCGGATGGTCCTCTACCAGGTCCTCCACGATAACCCGGCCAGCCAGGTTCACGCCGAGGACTCGTCGTCCGTCGAGAGCCTGGTCGAGCGGGGCGGCTACGCCGCCTGCTTCATAGGCCCCAGCGCGCCGTTCCATCTCACCAACATCTTCGGGACCTTCCCCGAGATCGCCTTCAAGGACAACGCGACGCCGGAGTCTTTCCTCCCCGCCAAGGATTCGCCGTTCGACGGCCTGTTCCAGGCGTTCGGCAAGCAGATCCTCCACGCCTTCGAGCTTTTTCCCGCCCATTACGCCACCAACTGGGAGTTCGAGCTCCGCGAGGCCGAACGCGTCTTCAAGGTCCGCGTCCTGGCCCAGAGCGCCGACGGCCTTCCGGTCGCGGCCCTCCTCCAGAAAGGCCGGGGCGGCTACATCCTGATGCCCTGGTTCGGCGACAAGAATCCCGAGGTCGCCCTGGCGCTTCTGCGCGACGTCATGCCCGTCCTGTCCCCCCGCCTCTTCGAGGAGGAGGGCCACTGGATCGAGCGATCCGAGTTCCAGTTCCCCGAGCTGGCTAAGCTCCAGGCGCAGAGGGAGAAGGTCCTCAAGGAATACGAGGAGATCCTCAAACGCCTCGACGCCAAGATTCAGGAGGCGAAAGCCAAGAGCCAGGAGCGCTTCCAGCGCCTCCTGACCGCCGAGAACGCCGAGCTCAAGGCGGCCATCCTGGAAACGCTGACCTACCTGGGCTGGCAGATCGTCGATGTCGACGAGTACTGGAAGAGGGTCATCCGCTCCAAGGAGGAGGACTTCTGGCTCTTCGAGCGGAACGAGCTCAAGGTCGAGGAGAAGCTGAACAAGGAGACCGTCCTGCTCCTCAACATCCGGAGCGGCCCGGGCGGCGCGTCCGACGAAGACGCCATGCTCCTCCAACGCTACAAGGGCCGGCGGATGCAGGAGTTCGGGAACACCAAGATGAAGTCCGTCCTGATCGGGAACTATTTCTCCGGGCAGGACCCCGCCCAGCGGCCGAATCCCTTCTCGGGACGGATGGCCGAGGAGGCGTTGAAAGACGGGAACGGTCTGCTCACGACGGCCGAGCTCTTCCGGGCGATCAAGGCCCAGAAGGAGGGCAAGCTCTTCGTCGAAGACATCCGCAAGCAGGTCGCCGAACGGGCGGGCATCGTCGCCTTCGAGTTCTGACGACGGCTTCCGTCGCCCCTCTTCTCACTTCGCTTTGATGATGTAATGGACGGCCGCGTTCTTCGGCCGGGTTTCCTCTCCGGTCTTGATCGCGGACTTGGTGTT
>JAFGBC010000089.1 GCA_016933355.1 Candidatus Aminicenantota bacterium | reverse complement strand
CTCCGACCAGCGCAGGCGTATGGGCGAAGCGGATGACGAGCCGGCCGCCCTCCGTGGCTATCGCGACGTCGCCGTACCAGGCGTCGCGGTAGAGGCCGGCGTAGCGGTCGACCGGGAGCGAGGGCTTCGAGGAGGCGTCGCGCGCGGCGGCGGCCTTGCCCACGGCGTCGGCCGTCTCGGCCCTGTTGCGGGCGCGGACGGCCAGGTAGGCGGCCGTCCAATCCGTCCGGGGCGCCGAAAGATAGGAATCGAGGATGTGGAACGTCGCGGCCATGAACGCCTCGCTCGACTCTTGGTTGGTCAGGACGACGACCCCCAGGTCCAGATCGGGAATCATCGTGACCTTGGACACGAACCCCGCCAGGCCTCCGGTATGGGTGACGACCTTGCGGCCGCGGTAGTCGTGGACGTTTAAGCCGAGCGCGTAGCCGTTGAATTGCCGGCGCAGGACCGCCAGCTCGGCGGCCGGCGTCCCGATCGGGATCGGGGTCACGATCGACATCAGCTCCCGGGCCGTCGCCTCCGAAAAGAGGCGCGTCCCGTCGGGCAGGACGCCCTTGGCGAGAAGGACCCGGACCCACTTCGCCATGTCCGCCGCGCTCGACGCGATGCCGCCGGCCGGGCTCATGGCGTCGGTCTCGAACGCCTTGACCTCGCGGACGATGCCGTCGATCGGGGCGTGGGCCGCGGCCCGGTTGGGGGCGCGTTCGAAATCGTCCTGGCGCAGGACGCTCCCGTCCATCCCGGTTTTTTTCAGGATGCGCTCGGTCACGAACTCCTCCCAGGTCTTTCCGGAGACGGCCCGGATGACTTCGCCCGCGGCCAGGAAAAGGACATTGTCATAGGCGTAGGCGTTGCGGAAGCTCGTCCGCAACGGAACGTGGCGGAGGCGTCGGACGATCTCGGTCCGGCTCAGGTTCGAGGGCGGCCAGATCAGAAGATCGCCCGCGCCCAGGCCGAGCCCGCTCCGGTGGACGAGAAGGTCGCGGACGGTCAGCTCCCGCGTGACGTAGGGATCGGCGAGCTGGAACCAGGGCAGCCAGCGGACGACCGGCCCGTCCCATTCGAGCTTTCCCTCTTCGACGAGGAGGCCCAAGGCGACGGCCGTAAAGACTTTGGTGTTCGAGGCGATGGCGAACAAGGTCCGCGCATCGACCGGCTCGGGCGCGCCCAGCTTCCGGACGCCGTAGCCTTTGGCGGTCAGGACCGCGCCGTCCTTGACGACCGCCAACCCGAGGCCGGGGACCTCGAACGCCTTCATGATTCTGGCGATCTCGGCGTCGAGCCCGGGCGGCAATCCGGCCGGCTCTTTGGCCGCCGCGCCGGCGGCCCGGGGAATCAAGATGCCGAGGACGACGACGATGCCGATCGCGAGGGTCCTAAGACGGTTGTGTCTTTCTCTCATGTCGAGCCTCCCGTTTTCGAGGGCGGATCGCTTTCCGTCCGTCCACTCGAAAAATGGTAATGCGCGGTCGGCAGGATGTCAACTTGCCGGAGGAGACATCTCTGCCCCCTCGCCGCCATCCCGCGATCATCATGAGATGCCGTGCGACCGAAGGGGACTTCCCCCGTGGCTTTTCGACGAGCGGTTCCCGGCGACAAGCCACGCGGCGTCGATCCCGCTCGTCAACGCGGCGAATCGGGATTCCCCGCTCCGACGTTTAAGGTATAATAGATAGGAGAGAAACTCGTTTTCCAGGGAGGCCGACATGAAGCTACGTAAGATCGCGCTAAAAAAGACCTTCGGTGCGGGATTCGGCGCGGGGTTCCTGGCCGGGATGGTCGTCATCGCCGCCGTCGCGGCCGCGGTCCAAGACCTTCCTGCCGAACCCTTCGCCCGCGGCAAGGCGCTTCTCCTCCAGGGAAAGTTCGCCGAAGCCAAGGCGAGCTTCGAGCAAGCCCTGGCCCAGGACACAAAATCCCTCGACATCCTCTACTACCGCGGCGTGTCCCGTCTCCGGCTCGACGATACCGCCGGCGCCCAGGCCGACTTCAGTGCGACGCTCGCCCAAAAGCCCGACTACGCGCTAGGACGCGCCGGCCTGGCTCAGGTCTGGATCAAGCAGGCGAACTACGCCGAGGCCGAGAAGGAGATCGCGGCCGCCCTGGCCGTCGACGACAGGTGCGCGGAGGCCTATTTTCAGCGCGGTGTCGTCCGGGGCTATCTCAAGGACACCGACGGGGCGATCGCGGCCTTCACGAAGAGTCTGGAGATCGACGCCCTCCACGCCTACGCCCATTATTACCTCGGCTTGGCCTACAATCAGGTCCGGCGCAAGGACCTGACCATCGTCCATCTCGAGAAGTTTCTGGCCCTGGCCTCGCTGGCGCCCGAGGCCGACCAGGTCCGGAACCTTCTGACCATGCTGAAGCGCTGAGCGCGGGGCGGGCGAGATCGGCCGGGCTCAGAACGCCTGGCCGACGCTGAGATAGAAGGCGCCGCGCGGCTCGTCCCGACGCCGGGCCAGGTTGAACCCGTAGTCGGCGCGGAAAAGCCCGATCGGGCTGGTAAACCTCAACCCCAATCCCAGGCTGTGCCGGAAGTCCGAGATCCGGATCTCGCGCGCCGTCGCGAAAACATTTCCCGCGTCGTAGAAGACCGCCCCCGACACCGGGCCAAGGAGGGGGAAGCGCAGCTCCTGGTTGAAGATGACGACGGCCTCGCCGCCCTCCGCCGCCCCCAGGTAGGGATCGATCGGTCCGAGCGCGTCCTGCTTGAAGCCTCGGATGGAGTTACTGCCGCCGGCGAAGAACCTCCGGCTGGGGATAAGGACCTGGTCGTAAGCGTCGGCCAGGCCGACCCGCAGCCCCGAGGCCCAGACCAGCCCCGGCCCGAAGCTCACGGTGTGGGCCGCCTGGCCGAAAACGCTCACGAACGGAAGCTCGGTCCCCAACGCCTCCGGAGAATACATCAGGGCCAGGGAGAAGAGCGTCCCGCGCCGGGGATCGAGCCGGTCGTCCCGCGTGTCGTGGACGAGGACGGCGCCGATCTCCGACAGGAAAAGGGAGATATCGAAGGGAAACGGCCCGAACGGCTCGGGCTCGTAGGTGTGGATTTTATCCATCCGATAGAGGAGCGACAATGTCGACTGAAACGGCAGTCGGAGGCTGCTCTGGATCGTCCAGCCGACCTCGTCGGTCGTGAAGTATTCCCTGGCATCTCGCGTCGCATAGAAAGACGACAGAAGGTTGAGCTTCAAGCCGAACAGGCTCGGGGACTGAAGCGAGAGCCTGACGTCGCGCTGGCGGGCGTTCTGTCGGTAGGAGACGAGCCCGCCGCGGCCCGCGCCGAAGAGGTTGCGGACGCCGACTTCGCCGAATCCCTCGAGCTTCTCGGCCGAGTTGTAGCGGACGCCGTAGGTCGCGACGAGCGGAGGCGTCTCGCGGACCTCGATGACGACCGTTTGGGCCGTCTCCCCTCCCGGCGACGCCCCGCCCGCGGGACGGCTGGAGACGCTCACGCCGGCGAACGCGCCTGAATCATAGAGCCTCTTCTGGGCCAGGGCCAGCCTGTCGAGGCTGAAGGTGTCGCCCGCCTTCAGGCCCGTCGTCTTGAGGATGAACGACTCTCCCGTCCGGCCGCGGCCGAGGACTTCGAACCCGGCCACGACGTGCCGCGGTCCCTCGCGGATCCCGTAGACGAGGTCGACGTCGTCCCCCCCCGCCGCGGGCCGGGCGGCGGCTTCGACCTGAACGCTGCCGTAGCCCCGTCCGTGGTAGAGGTTGAGGAGGGCCGCCTTGTCCTCGAGAAGGACGTCGGTCGCGAACGGCCGCCCCTCGGTCAGACGAAGGACGCGGCGCAATTCGTCGGGACCGAACAGCGCGGCGCCGGAAAACGTCACGCTCCGCACCAGGCTTCGCGGACCCGCCTCGACCGGAAGGACGATGTCGATCCGACGCCGGG
>JAFGBC010000088.1 GCA_016933355.1 Candidatus Aminicenantota bacterium | reverse complement strand
TGATCTCGAAGTTCGAGTCGATGTCGCCCGAGAACGTCCCGGCTTCGAGCTCGAAGGCCGCCTCGGCCGGCAGGTTGACCGTGACGTCGCCGCTGTGGGACTCGAGGTGGTAGCGCCCCTTGGGGACGGACAGCCCCTCGAACAGGACGTCGCCGCTCACGGTCTTGGCCTTGACGGTGACGGCGCCCGCGATGTCGCGAAGCACGACGTCGCCGCTGACGGAGGTCGCTTCGACCGAGCCCTCGATCCGGGAAGCCGTCACATCCCCGGAGACGCTCCCGGCGTCGAGCCCGCCCTTGACGTCGGCGACGTCGACGTCGCCGCTGACGCTGCTGCATTCGGCGCCGCCGCCGGCCTTGGACAGGCTGACGTCGCCGCTCACCGACTTGGCCCGGGCCGAGCCGCCGATCGCCTCGAGGGCGACGTCGCCGCTCACCGAGGTCGCGTCGATCGAGGCCTTGGCCGGGATGTGCAGCGTAAAGTCCACGGACGCGTTCCCGGAATCGCCGCCGAACCAGCTGCGCTTGGGGTACTTGGTCTCGATCCGGACGACGCCGGCGTCGCCGGTCACTTCGATCGTCACGCCCTTGGCGCCCTCCTCGTTTTTCGCGGATTTCAGGGCGTCGATCTTGACCTGGGCTTTATCCCAGGTGTAGATCTTAATGTCCCCGGAGACGTTCGAGAGGAAGACCTTGCCGTCCATGGCCAGGTCCAGGGTCTTCTCGAACTTCTCCTGATAGTCGTTCCGGGCCGCGGCCGACCCGAGGCTCAGGACGACGAGCGCCGCACCGACCAGACACGCCAACTTGAGAGATTCGTTCCTCATTCTCATGACCTTTCCTCCTTATTCGCGATCTTTCTATCGATCATGGTCCATGACCGTCATCGCCTAGATTTTCGCCCCGGCCGGGGCCGACGGGGCCGCTCTGCGGCCGATCTCCACGGCCGCCTCGAGGAGCTCGACTTTGTTCCGGAAGGCGTTGAGCAGGTAGGCCCGGGCCTTGAGGTCGGCCGGGTCCCTCCGGACTGCGTCCTCGGCCGTCTTGATCAGCTCGTCGATGGCGCCCAGCTCCTGGCCGACGAGCTCGGCCATCCCCGGCGACAGGTGCGCCTTCTGGGCTGCCGCGGCCTCGTCGAGCGCCTGGATCGCCAGCCGATAATGGGTCTCGGCCTCGTCCAGCTTGGCCAGGGTGAAGCCCATCCCGGCTTTGTTCGCGAAGGCCGGACCGTCCTGGCGAAGGACGCTCCTTCCGACGAAGATCCCGCCCGCGACGAGGACGAGCGCCGCCGCCCCGACCGCGGCCCAGCGCAGGACCGGCGTGACGCCGGGGAGTCGGACGCGTCCGTCGCTCCAGCCCGGCGCGACCGCGCCGCGCCGCCGCGACCCCGCCAATCCGGCCCGGATGCCCGCCCAGACCCGGTCCGAGGGCGCCGGCGTCTCGAGGGCCTGCGCGGCTCGGACCAGCGCGGCCAGGTCGTCCTTGACCTTGCGGCAATCGGCGCAGTCGCGAAGATGCCGCTCCAGGCGGGCGACCGCGGCGGCCTCGAGGTCTCCGTCGATCCCCTCGCTGATCATCTTACGGGCTTTCGCGCATCTCATCCTCGTTCTCCTTCAGACGGCCTGCTTCCGCGCCAGCGCGTCGCGGAGCTTCATCCGGGCCTTGAAAAGCTGCGATTTCGACGTCCCGACCGAGCAGCCGAGCGCCCGGGCGATCTCCCCGTGCTTGAAGCCCTGGAGGTCGTGGAGCAGGAACACGGCCCGCAGCCCTTCGGACAGGCCGGAGATGGCCTCCGCGAGCGGCTTGCGGATGTCCGCGGAGCTCCCGTCGCCCTCGCCTCCGGACAGGACTCCCTCGACGTCGGCGAGCGGGACGGCCTTGCCCCGGGTCGCCTTGATCTCGCGCAGATGACTGAAGCAGGTGTTGAGGGCGATCCGGTAGGCCCAGGACTCGAACGTTTCGGGCCGGTCGACGTCGTCCAGGTGGGAGAAGATCTTGAGGAAGATATCTTGGAGCAGGTCCTCGGCGATCGTCGCGTTCGCGGTGTAGCGGTAGGCCAGGCCGAACAGGGGGCCCTTGAGGCGGGCGTAGATCGTCTCGAGGGCCCGCTCGTCGCCCGCCTTGGCGCGCCCGAGAAGCTCGGCCCTTTCCTCCAGCGTTCCGATGCTCATGTCCGGCACATCCCCGACCGTCGGGGCAAAGAACCCCAACGACAGGGTATTATCCCCGATTTCGGGGGTGGGTGCCAGCAGGAGCTCGGTCATCTCTCTCGCCTCACCCCTTATAGATGAAGCGGAGGCCGAAAAGGTTGCCGAAAACGCCGACTCAGACCGGGCCCCAGCGGGTCAGGACGGGCGGGATCAGGCTCAGGAGCCCGAACAGGATCCAGGCGGCCAGAAGGGGGAGCAGCCATTTGGCCCATTTTTCCCAGCGGAGCTGGGCCAGCCCCAGAACCCCCATCGTCACGCCGCTCGTGGGCAGGACGGGGTTGATGTACTCGGCGAGCTGGAAGGCGTAAACGGTCGTCTGGCGGGTGATCCCGACCAGGTCGCCCAGGGGGGACATGATCGGCATGGTCAGGGCGGCCTGGGCCGTCCCGGAGTGGACGAAAAAGTTGATGACGCACTGAGCGCCGAACATGAGCTGGGCGGAGACGACGGGATGGACGCGGGAGATCGGCCCGGCCATGGCCTGGAGGATCGTGTCCAGGATCTTGCCGTCGGTGGCGACGATGAGCAAGGCCCGGGTGCAGCCGATGATGAGCGCGGCGTTCATCATGTCCTTAGCGCCCTCGACGAACCCGCGGGCGATCGTTTCGCCCGGAAGCCGGCCGACCAGGCCGGCTACGATCCCGATGGCCAGGAAGAGCCCGGCGATCTCGTTCATGTACCACTTGTAGCGGAGGATGCCGAAGACGAGCAGGGCCATGCCGGCCAGGAAGACGACCAGGACCCGCTTGTGGACGGGCCTGACGACGAAGAGCCCGCCCTCGGCCGGACCGTCGGCCATGAGCTTCTTCCTGCGCTCGAGGTCCTCCTCGTAGACGGGACTGATCCTGGGATCCTGGCGAACGCGGGCGGCGTAGCGCATCACGAAGACGACGGCGATGGTGGTCCCGACCGCCCAGACCGCGAGCCGGTAGCCGAGCCCGGAGTAGAGGGGCAGCCCGACGATGCCTTGGGCGATCCCGACCGTGAACGGGTTGAAGAACGCCCCGGCGAACCCGGCGGCGGCCCCCAGGAAGGGGATGGCGACGCCGACCAGCGAATCGTAACCCAGGGACAGGGCGAGCGGGACGAAGATGAGGATGAAGGGCATCGTCTCCTCGCACATGCCGAAGACGGCGCCGCCCAGCGAGAAGACGACCATGGTCGCCGGGATCAGGAACGCCCGGAGCGCGCGGCTGCGGCTGAACCTGGCGGCCAGGGCCCCGATGAAGGCCGCGACCGCGCCCGTCTTCTCGATGACGGCGAAGGCGCCGCCCACGATGAAGATGACGACGATGATGGCCGCGGCGTCCTGGAAGCCCTTGGCCGGGGCGACGAAGAGCGCCCCCAGACCCTGCGGCCGACCTTCGACGCGCTGGTAAGTGCCCGCGACGGGCATCTCCCGGCCGTCCTTCTCGGCCCGCTCGTATTCGCCGCTGGGGACGACCCAGGTCGCGACGACGGTCAGGACGACCAAGAGATAGATGAGGACCAGGGTGTGGGGGAGCTTGAGCTTGGGGAGCTTCATCGCGCGACCGCCTTCCGGGTCCCGAGGTCGAACAGGTCGCCGGGCCTCAGGACGTGAAGGACGAGGCCCTCGATCCCGATCCCGCCGCTAGGCTCGACGCGAATCCGGGCCCGGCCCGCGTCCATGACGATGACGGACTTCTCGCCGACGACCTCGAGGAGCCCGCCGGCGTGGATGACGGCCGCCGTCGACTCGTCGACCCCGACGCCGACGAGGCCGGGCCGCTCGGCGACGACGCTGATCAACCGGTTGTGGCGCTTGCGGGTCGCGAAGTGCTGGTCGATCACGGCCTCCTTGAGAAAGCCCAGCCCGGGGGCGGTCACGACGTTGCCGGCCTCGATCGTCTCGAAGGCGCGGCCGTCCTCGACCGGGCGCCTCTCATCGCCCGTGATCATGACCTCGCTCATGATCGCGGCCCCGGCGCTTGTCCCCCCGATGACGCCGCCCCGCTCGTAGAGGGCGAGCAGGCCGCGGTGGAAGGCCGTCCCCCGGAGCGCGGCCGTGATCCGCGACTGGACGCCGCCGGTGAAGTAGACGCCGATCGTCCCCTCGAGGGCCTTCAGGCTTTCGGGACGGTCGGCCTCCTCCCGGCTCAGGAGGAGCGGCTCGGCCGCCAGCCCCAGGCCGCGGAGCTCGGCGGCCATTTCGGGACCCGATGTTTGAGGTTCAGCGCTCGCGTTGGGGAGGACGAGGACGCGGCCGCTCCCGGCGACCCGGACGAGCTGGGCGAAGCGCCCCATCATCGCCTCCGGCCGGTCGCCGCCGCCGATGATGAACAGCAAGCCTTTGGCTCCGTCCGGCGGCGGTCCGCCGGGCGCCGGACACGCGAACGCGACCAGGAACAGGACGATCAGGAGCCGGCGTTCGATCATCTCGGTCGCCTCCTCGGCACGGCGCTTATCGCTTGTCGCGTCGTCATGGGTTGGCGACGATTATAATCGGTCCCTCCCTTCGAGGTCAAACCTCAACGGGTCCAGACCAGGCGGAGCGTTTGCCCTTCGGCCACGGTCACCCCACCGGGCCAGCGCGCGACGAGATGGTTCCCCTCCCGCTCCGTCTTCGCCCGAAGCGGCTTCCCGGTCAGGGACGCCTTCAGGCCGGGTTTCGCATCCGCCCCGAAAACCCCGACGTCCGCGACGAGGCCGAGCTCCTTGAGCGGCAGCGTCCCGGACAGGACGCGGACTTCGGCCGTCAGGCCCGCATCGCTCAGGGACTGCTCGAACGATCCCCAGGCGGTCCCCGCGCTCCAGAAACAGCGGAACGCTTCGGGCGAAACGAGCGGCGCGAAACCGAGCCGGCTTTCCGGCCCCGAATAGGAGTACCCGGACAGCGCCAACAGGACGCCCCAGGACGACAGCGCCCGCGCATAGTGATGCCCGCATTCGACTTCGTTCCAGGGATTGCGCTTCCGGCCGTCGTAGCGGTCCCGGACGGCCTTGACGATCGCCAGGCCTTCCTCGACCTTCCGCATCGAGATCAAGTGGGAGGCGACCTGGTATTCGACGCCGGTCCAGACCTCGTCGGAATAGGGGAAGGGCAGCGGCGGCCGGCCGCCCTTCGGCCAGGAGCAGAGAAGGAGCCCCTGCTCGTCGCCCAGGGCGTAGGTCCGCTGGCAGTTGGAGAAGTCCCGGAAGTCGCTCCGGAAATTGTGGCGGAAGATGGATTCCAGCGTCGAGATGATCCGCTCCCGGGGCAGGAAGCGCTCCAGGCCCGCGACCGAGGCCAGCCAGACGCCGAGGAGCTGGTCGGACAAACAGCCTTCGCCGTACTGGTACTTGGTCGTCATGACGCCGTCGTACTTCTGGACATAGTAGGAGCCGTTCCAGAGCGTCTCGTCGTAGGCGCGGCAGCCTTTCTCGAAAACGCCGCGGAAGGCACGCGCGGCGGCGACATCGCCGACGGCCTCGGCCATCTTCGCTCCGGCCTGGAGCGCCGCCAGGTAGAACCCGCTCAGCATGCTGTTCGGGCCGTAGAACTCGATGTCGTAGGTGTTGTGTTGTTCGCCCTCGAGGAGGCCGTCCTTGTCCTTATCCCAGGAGGTCCAGGCGTACTCGAGCGCCTTGCGGACCTGCGGCCAGAGCCTGCGCAGGAACGCCGTGTCTCCCGAGATCTGCCAGTCCCGGTAAAGGTTGATGACCCGCCCCAGCTGGCCGTCGGCGGCCGGTTTGAAGTCCCAAAAGACGCCGTTTTCGACGGGGAGCGAGGTGCGAAAGACCATGGCCCCGTCCGGCCGGACGTTGGTCAGGAAGTCGGTCTCGCGCATCGAGCGTTCGAGGCTCGGGAAAAGGAAGGCCAGGCTCTGCGCGTAGTTCCAGACGTGGGCGCAGTTCAGGGGACAGCAGCCGCGCTGGTCGGCGCAGCCTTCGAACGCGAAAAAGCGGCCGTTGTCCAGCCAGAGCCCCGTCGTCGTCCGGATGATCGAGGCCTGGCTGGAGACCGCGTCCAGGACGTAGGGCGGCAGCGTCGAGGCGAAAAACGCGTCGTGGAAGCGCCGCGACTCCGCTTCGAGCCGGTCCAGGTTCCGGGTCAGGTAGGCGGCCGCGGCCCAGGCGTCTCCGAACCGTTGGGCATAGGCGTTCCGGAACAGGCGGCCCCGCTGGGACTCGACGATATCGAAATAATTCAGGACATTGGGAAAGTGCCAGGACAGGACGAAGGGCAGCACCGCCTCCCCGCCCGGCGCGATCGCGGCGCGGAGCCCGAGGGAGCCGATGTCGGTCCGCCCCTCGGGCGACGGATCGCCCGGCGCCGTGTTTTGGAGCCTGCCGTCGGCGGCGAAGTCATCCCACAGGATCTGGAGGTCGTCGAACCATGCCGCCCGCTCCCAGCGCGCCGCGTAGGTGATGTCCGGCCAGGACGTCGCCAGGGCGACCGTGCCGGCCGCGGGCGCTCCGGCCGGCGCCTTGTCCGACGTCATGAACAGCCCGGCCAGCCCGTCGCCGCGCCGCAGCTCGTTCCGGTTCCGTCCGAACTTCTCGTTTCCGGCCGAAGTCAGCGGCCCCTCGCCGTCATAGCCGACCGGGTTCAGGAGAGACGCCAAGACGGTGACCCGGACCGGAGCGGCGCTGCGGTTCCGGACCCGGAAGCGGAGGACCGCGGCCGGAATGCCCGAGTCCTCGGGCTTGAGGGGGATGAAGGGGTTGAACGCTTCGAGCACGACAGCGACCGGAAGCCGGCCGTCCTCGAGTTCGACTTCGGCAAAGGGATAGGCGCCGCGGAAGCGCGCCCTCTCCATACGAGGCAGCCCGGGGACATATTCGCGGCGGAAGCCGAAGCCGGTCGTCAGGGGCGGAAGGAGCGGGCCCTCCAGGACGCGGACCGAAGCCGGACGGCCCTCCTCTTCGCAGTGGAGGGCGAAGAACGTGAAGGGCAGGTCGACGCCCTTGCCCGGCCGGTTGAAGATCTCCCAGTCGCGGAGGTTGCCGCGGCCGCCGAGCGAGACGGTGCCCGTCCCGATGCCGCCCAGCGGGAAAGCGACCTCGCGGAGCGATTCGCCCTCGAAGACGCGCTGAACGCCGAGCCCCGCCCGACGGTCGGCGCCGTCCGCCGTCGCGGCGCCGCAGACGATCGTCGCAACAGCCAACACAACAATCGATTGTTTTTTCATCTTTTCGGTTCCTCCCTGACTGAACTCGCGGGGGATAGGGGAAGTATCGCGCGATTTCGTCCCGAGGACAACCCCAAAAAACGGCCTGTCCCCGGCCTTCGGCCGGGGCTCTTCATGTCTTATCGCCGCGTTTTTTTTCCACCGCTGTTCCCGCCGCCTCCGCCGTCCGGTCGCGTCCCGGCTCGAGGAGCCGTTTTATCCGGACATCCATATCGGCGGCGTGGCTCCCTTCCCAATAGACGCGGCCGCAGCCGGGACAGAGAGAAAAGACGCGTCCCCTCTCCCAAACGAAGGGGACGACCAGGTTCCGCGCCCTCTCCTTGGCCAGGGGCCGAAGGGCGAGGTTGCAGGCGATGCACCGCGAGTGGGGCGCCGCCTCCTCCCGCAGGGAGAAAACGTCGAGGACCTGGCGGACCTGATCCTCCCAGCGCTCGCTGTCGATGAGGAGCGTCCGGACCGCCCGGGCCCGGCCGGCCAGCCCGGTGTCTCTGGTCAAGAGAACCCGGCCGTCGCGCCCGGCGATACGGAGGAGCTCGTCGTCCTCGACCCGCGAATAATAGAGGACGTCGAAGCCGAGGACGCGGAGCCACTTGGCCAGCTTTCCCAGCATGCAGTCGGCGATGAAGACCATGGCGTTGGGCGCCCCGTCCATTATAGGAAAGCCGCCCGTCGCGGTCCATCCCGGCCGCCGGCGTTTTTGACAGCCCCCCTCGTTCGTGATAAAAAAGAGAGCGGAGCGCCAAGACGATGATGAAGAGGCTCGTTCCGAAAAACGAAATCTACTTCGACCTGTTCGACAAGCTGTGCGCCGGCATCGTCGAGGGCGCCCGGCTCCTGAACGTCATGCTCGAGGGCGGCCCGGGGACGGCCGACTGCGCCCAGAGGATCAAGACGATCGAGCACGAGGCGGACCAGACCGTGCACGCCATGATGGCCAAGCTCCACACGACGTTTATCACGCCGATCAACCGCGAGGACATCCACGAGCTCGCCGTCCATCTCGACGACATCCTCGACCAGATCGAGGCCGCCTCCTCCCGGATCACGCTCTTCTGTCCCGACTGCATTCCCCCCGAAACCCGCGACCTGGGGGCCGTCGTGTTCGAGAGCGCCAAGCTCGTCCAGGAGATGGTCGGGCTCCTGCGCCGGCTCAAGGAGCCGAAGCGGATCCTCGAGCTGACCGTCGAGATCGACCGTCTCGAGGACGACGCCGACACCATCCGGCGCGCCACGGTCGCCCGCCTGTTCCGGGAGGAGAAGAATCCCTTCGAGCTCATCAAGTGGAAGGACATCCTCGAATTCTTGGAGCGGGCGACCGACTGCTGCGAGGACGCGGCCAACATCACCGAAGGAATCGTACTCGAGAACACATGAGGCGGCGCGCGTGACCGTCCTCCTCGTCGCCATCATCGGCCTCGCCATCCTCTTCGACTTCGTCAACGGCATGAACGACGCGGCCAACTCCGTGGCCACGATCGTCGCCACCCGGGTCCTCTCCCCGCGCCTGGCCGTCCTCTGGGCGGCGTTCTTCAACTTCGCGGCGGCCTTTTTGTTCGGCGTCCACGTCGCCAGGACCATCGGCACGGGAATCGTCCGCCAGGATTCGGTGTCGTCGCTCATGATCCTGTCGGCCTTGCT
>JAFGBC010000298.1 GCA_016933355.1 Candidatus Aminicenantota bacterium | reverse complement strand
CAGGTCCGCTACACGATCGGCGGCGACAACGGCCCGCCCGACCCCGGCTTGGCCGACTTCGTCCGGCGCTGGAACGAGGAGCACGAATCGCCCCGGATCGTCATCGCGACCGCCGAGGAGGCGTTCGCCGAGCTCGAGCGGCGCCACGGCGCGATCATCCCCGCCGTCCGCGGCGATTTCACGGGATATTGGGAGGACGGCGCGGCCTCGACGGCCCGCGAGACGGCCCTCGCCCGCCGGAGCGCCGAGCGGCTCGTCGAGGCGGAGACCCTCTGGTCGCTTCTCGACCCGTCCGGATATCCGGCGGCGGCGTTCGACGAGGCCTGGCGCCAGGTCGTCCTCTTCAACGAGCACACCTGGGGCGCGGCCGACTCCATTTCCGACCCCGACGGCGAAAACGCGCGGAGCCAGTGGGCGTACAAGCAAGCGTTCGCTCTCGAGGCGGACCGGATGTCGCGCGAACTGAAGGCATCTGCGCTGAAAACGCTCGGCGGGGCGGTAACGGAAGACGGACGGCTCGCCGTCGACGTCGTCAACACGCTGCGCTGGCCGAGGAGCGAGATCGTGACCCTCTCGGCCGCGGTCGCCCGGCCGGGCGACCTGGTCAGGACCGCGGACGGCAAGCCCATCCCGAGCCAGCGTCTCTCGACGGCCGAACTCGCTTTCCTGGCCGCGGACGTTCCCGGGCTGGGCGCCAAGCGCTTCTTCGTGGAAGCGGGCGCTCCGCTCGCGGCGGGAAAAGCCGAGTCCGCCGGCGGACGCCTGGCCAACGGTCTCGTCTCCGTCGCTATCGACCCCGCGACCGGAGCCGTCAATAGCTATAAGTGGACATTCGGACGGGAGATGGAGCTCGCGGATCCGGACGTCCCCTTCGGCCTCAACGCCTATTTCTATGTCCCGGGTCCGGATCCCGCCGCGGCCGAGGGCGTCTCGAACGTCCGGATTCGCGCCGGCGAGGCCGGGCCGCTCGTCGCCTCGCTCATCGTCGAATCGGAAGCGCCCGGGACCAAACGACTCGTCCGCGAGTATATCCTCCGCGACGGCTCGCCCCGGCTCGATGTCCGCAACCTCGTCGACAAGCTCAAGGTCCGGGACAAGGAGAGCGTCCATTTCGGGTTCCCGCTCGGAGTCCCGGACGGCGAGATGCGGATGGACCTGGGTTGGGCCGAAATCCGGCCCGAGGCCGATCAGCTGCCCGGCGCCTGCCGGGACTATTTCGGCGTCCGCGACGCGATCGACGTCTCGAACCGAGACTATGGCGTCGTCTGGGTTAGCCCGGACGCGCCGCTGGCCGAGGCCGGCGCGATGACCGACGAGACGCCGGGACCGCTCGGGACGCGCGGCTGGCGGGAGCGGATCGAGCCGACGCGGACGATCTTCTCATACGCGATGAACAACTACTGGCATACGAACTACAAGGCCGACCAGGAGGGCGAGGTCGAGCTGCGCTACAGCCTCATCCCCCACGCCGGGTTCGAGCGCGCGGCCGTGAAGCGCCTGAGCCTGGCGGCGGTCCGGCCGCTGACGGCCGCTCCGTCGCCGGGCGACCGGACTCTCCCCTCCTCTCCTTTGACGATTTCCTCCGACGCAATCGTCGTCAGCGCTCTGCGCCCGGCGCCCGACGGGGCGGGTTGGATCGTCCGGCTCTATAACGCATCCGCGCGCCCCGAGATATTCGACGTCAAGGGCGCCGCGGCCGTTTCGACGATTTCCATCAGCGACGTGGACGGGAATCCGATCGGTCCGCTCGCCGGCCCGGTCACACTCGCGGGCTATGGCGTGATCACGCTCCGCCTCGACCGCTAGCGCGATAAAGGAGACGACGATGTCCGAAGCGGAGCCCGGGACGGTCCGGGAGGCGCCGCCGTCGAGATCCGTCCGTTCGCCGGGCCGGCCGCTCTTCGTCCTGGCCGTCTTGTATTTCCTCGCCTCGGCGGCGATTTTCCTGGCCAACGAAACGGCCGGCTCGCGGTCGCTCCCGGTCATCGTCCTGAGCCTGGCGACGATCGCCCTCTACGGAGGCCTGACCGCTATTCTCCTGGCTCGAAAGGACGTCGATCCCGGCCAGGTTCGGGTTTTCGCTCTCCTGGCCGTCCTGGTCACAGCGACGATCACGCTCACTCCTTTTCCGCCCGGTACGGCTCCGCCGTGGGTTTTCGCCTTTTTCGTTTTCATGTATATGCTGGTCTTTCTCGCGAACCCGGCCGTGATCGTCCATATGGCGGCGCTCATCCCGGAACGCCACCAAATCCTCGCGCGACGCCCCCGGTTTCTGCCGGCGCATTACGTCGGCTTCCTGGGTTTGGGCCTGGCCGCCGCCGCTCTGCTATTGGCGTCGCTCGACCGGCCGCCGGCCCAGGCGGCGGCTTTCGGCAGGGCGGTCGTCTTCGTCAACATCGTCGCTTATTTCTATGCCGGAACAGCCGCACTCCTGCTGCTCGGCGGCGCCGCCCGGAGCGCGGCCACGTCGAGAGGCCGGCGTCAGGCCCTCCTGGTCTTCGCCGGGGTCCTGCCTTGGACGGCCGTGCAGGCCCTGCGCCTCGTCCTGCCCGCCGGACTCGAGGCCCGGCTGCCCCTGGATGCCTTGGAGAAAGCGGTCATCTTTCTCGTGCCGGTCACGATGTTCATCGCGATCATAGGCTTCCGCATGTTCGGCCTCGGGCTGTTGGTCCGGCGCGGCCTCATCTACGGCCTCACCCTCGGCCTTCCTTTCGCGGCGCTGGGAGGAATCTGGCTGGCCGCCGGCGCGTTCGCCAGCCGGGCCCTGGGAATCGAAGCGACGCCGCTCCGGGTGGGCGTTATCCTCTTGATCGTCGGCCTCTTGCTTCGGCCCGTCGGACGCCGGGTGACGGCCGGTATCGACCGGATCTTTTTCCCCGAAAAAATCGCCCTGCGCCGGCTGCCCCGCGCGGTCACCGGCGAGATGGCGGCCGCCGCCGATCTCGACGGGGTTGCCGGCCGCCTCGTCGAACGCATCAGGACAGAGCTTCAGGTCCAGAGCGCAGCCCTTCTCACGGCGGACGAGGCCGGCCGCTTCTTCCGCGTTCGCGCCCTGTCGCGGGAAAGCGGCCCGCCGGCCGCGGCGGCCGATGTCGTGCTCAAATCGGAGGACCTGGCGCTGCGGCCGGAGCTGCTGGAAGGCCGGCCGGCCGCCCGCTTGACGTCGAGCGGGTCCGCGCCCGGAGAATGGGGAGCGATGCTGGCCCGGCTCGAAGCCGACACCCTCGTTCCCGTCACTCTGGGCGGTCCGCCGACGGCGCTGATCAGCCTGGGCCGCCCCCAGGCCGGGGGCTATTTCGACGGTCACGACCTCGACCAACTCGAAGTCCTGGCCGAGCAAGTTGCGGCCGTGATCGAGCATGCCCGGGTTCGGGAGCTGGCCCTCAT
>JAFGBC010000297.1 GCA_016933355.1 Candidatus Aminicenantota bacterium | reverse complement strand
GCCGGGTCGACGGCCGGATGACCGGTTCGGTCCTGTCCTCGGTCTCGGGCATGAAGCCGGAGGATTTCTGGCTGAGTCTCTATCTCTTCTTCGCCCTGGGCATGATCGACCTCCTGGAAGAGGGGGCGGGCCCCGTCCGGGAGGCGGCCGACCAGGCCCCGGACGAGGCGGCCGGCCCGCCGTCCGAAGCGGCCCCGCCGGCTCTCGATTTCGAGACCGCCGGCGGCTCGGCCGCGGGCACCGCCCAGGTCATGCTCCGCGAAATCCTGTACTGGAAAGAACGGCTCGATACGCAGAACTACTATGAGTTTTTCCGCGTCGACAAGGGCGCGTCGGAGGAGGAGATCAAGAAAGCCTACTTCCAGATGGCGCGCAAATGCCATCCCGACCGGTTCGGCCGGAGCCTGACGCCGGACGTCAAGGCCCAGGTCGACGACGTCTTCGACCAGGTCACCAAAGCCTACCGGACCCTGACCGACCGCGACGCCCGGTTCGAATACGACCAGAAGCTCAGCGCGGGCCGGCAGGAGGACACCGGCGGCCAGGCCAAGAAGGCGGACATCAAGTTCCGCCAGGGCAAGACGCTCTACAACCAAGGCCGTTACGAGGAGGCCGTCATCCTTCTCGAGCAGGCCGTCCGGCTCGCGAGCCATAAGGGCGACTATTTTCTGCTGCTGGGGATGGCCGAGGCCAAGATCCCGGCCTTCACCAAGAAGGCCGAGCAGGATTTTCTCAAGGCCATCGAGCTCGAGCCCTGGAACCCGGAGGGCCTGGTCGCCCTGGGGGTGCTCTATAAGAAGGAAGGATTGACCGCCAAGGCCCGTCGCCAGTTCGAGAGGGCGCTGGCCCTCGACGCCGACCACGAAATCGCTTCGCGCGAGCTCGGCGCGGGCGGGGCGGCCAAGAAGAAGGGGTTCTTCACCTTCTCGTTCGGGTCCGGGAAAAAGAAGTGAGCCCGGGCTAGCCCCGGCCGACCAGGGCCAGGAATTCTCTTTCGTCGAGCGTCCGGACGCCCAGCTTGCGGGCGGCCGCGAGCTTGGAGCCCGGGTCCGCGCCGACCACGACGGCGGTCGTCTTCTTGGACACCGCGGACACGACCGCCCCCCCCAGGCTGACGAGAAGCGCCCGGGCCTCATCCCGGGTCATCCCCGCCAGCGTTCCGGTCAGGACGAAGACCTGCCCCGCCAGCGGTCGGGGTCCGGTCCCGGCGGCTGCGGTGAACGCGAAGTTGAGCCCGGCCTCCTTCAGGCGCCGGAGAAGCTCCCGGTTCTCGGGCTGACGGAAGAAGAAGACGATCGAGGCGGCGACCTTGTCGCCGATGCCCTCGACGGCGCCGAGGTCCTCAGCGGACGCACGGACCAAGTCGTCGATGGTCGCGAAGCGGGCGGCCAGGTCCTGGGCCGTCCGCTCGCCGACGTGGCGGATGCCGAGGGCGAAAACGAGCCGGGCGGCGTCGCGGTTCTTCGAGCCGGAGATCTGGACGACGAGGTTTTGGCTGCTCTTGGGACCCATCCGCTCCAGGCCGGCCAGGTCTTCGGCGCGAAGGCCGTAGAGGTCGGGCACGGAGCGGACGCGCCCGGACGCGAGCAACTGGTCGACGACGGCCTCGCCCAGTCCCTGGATGTCCATGGCCCGGCGCGAGGCGAAGTGGAGCAGGCTCTCGCGGAGACGGGCCGGGCAGGACGGATTCGCGCAGCGGTCGACGACCTCGCCCTCGGGCTTGTAGGTCGCGGCCCGGCAGACCGGGCAGCGGCGCGGCCAGGCGAAGCGCGTCTCGCGCCCGGTCCGGCGCTCCTTCATGACGGCCACGATCTTGGGGATGACATCGCCGCTCCTTTCGACGAGGACGATGTCGCCGACGCGGACATCCTTGCGCCGGATCTCCTCCTTGTTGTGGAGCGTCGCCCGGGACACGGTCGTCCCCGAGATCTTGACGGGCTGGAGGACGGCGACGGGCGTCAGCGCTCCGGTTCGGCCGACCTGGATCTCGATCCGCTCCAGCCGCGACGTGGCCTGTCGGGCCGGGAACTTGTAGGCGATCGCCCAGCGGGGCGACTTGGCGGTTACGCCCAGGGCGCGCCGCTGAGCGGCCTCGTCGACCTTAACGACGACGCCGTCGGCGTCGTAGTCGAGCGCGTCGCGCCGGGCGGACCATTCTCGGTAGAAGTCCAGGACGGCGGCGCCGTCCCGGCAGCGGCGGGCGTGCGGGTTCGTCTTGAACCCGAGACGGCGCAGCGTCTCGAGGCTCTCCCATTGGGAGGCCGGCTCCTCGCCGTCGATGAAGACCGTGTAGAGGAACATGCTCAGCCGGCGGGCCGCGACCTCGCGCGGGTCGAGGAGGCGGATCGACCCGGCTGCGGCGTTCCGGGCGTTGGCGAACAAGGACTCGCCCTCCTCCTCGCGCCGCGCGTTGAGGGCCCGGAACGATGCGAGCGGCAGGAAGATCTCGCCCCGGACCTCGATCGGCCGGCGCTCCTCGACCCGGAGCGGCAGGCTGCGCAGGGTCTTCACGTTGGCCGTGACGTCGTCGCCCCGCGACCCGTCGCCGCGGGTCACGGCCTGGATATAGCGGCCGTCCCGGTAGTGTAATGCAATGCCCAGGCCGTCGATCTTGAGCTCGGCGACGTAGGCGATGGTTCGGCCGGGCAGGAGCCGGCGCAGACGATCCTCGAACTCCCGGAACTCGTCGTCGCTGAAGCAGTTGTCCATGCTCAGCATCGGCGTCCGGTGGCCGACCGTGTCGAAGCCTTCCGAAGGCTTCTCGCCCACGCGCTGGGTCGGCGAGTCGGGCGTCACCAGGTCCGGAAAACGGGCCTCGAGCGCCTCGAGCTCGCGCATCAGGCGGTCGAACTCGGCGTCCGCGATCTGGGGGTCGTTGTCGACGTAATACTTGCGCTCGTGATAGAGGATGTCCCTCCGGAGCTTCTGGATCCGGTCCCGGGCCTGCTCCTTGCCGACGGCCACGTCCCTCCTCCCCCGGACGCGCCCCCCGCGCCGTCCGGCTGCGTTCGTGCGGGGGACGGTGCCGCGAGCGGCGTCAGCGCACGCCGAGCCGCAACTTGGTTTCTTCGACGAGCTTGTTGAACTGGGCGACGACGAGCTCCTGGGCCTTCTGGATCTTCTCGAGGGCCTTCTTCTCGGTCTCGATCGAGGCGAGGATCGTCTTCAGCTCCTTCTTGGTGGCCTCGTCGAGGTCTTCCTCGTCCTTGCCCTCGACCTTGGAGTTGTAGGTTTTGGTCAGCGCTTCGATCTTGGCGCCGATGGCGGCCATCTGCTCGACGTTCTCGTTGTACTTCATGTCGCTGCCGTGGTTGAAGTAGAGGCTCTCGGCCAGGCTCATCGCCTGTTGGGCGTTGGTCGGAGAGAGCATGCTGGCGTCGAGGAGATAGCGGATGGCCTCCCCGGACAGGGCCGGGTTGGTCTTGACGCCGGCGGCCAGGAGGATGCCGATGTTGTAGGCGATCTCGCCGCTTTTCTGCTTGGCGTAGGCTTCCTTGAACAGGACGAGGGCCTCGTCCTTCTTGCCGTTCCGGTAGAGACACTTTCCGTAATAGGCGGTGCTGTCGAAATCCTTGCTCGTTTGGTAGGCGAGCTTGAAGGCCCGCTCGGCGTCGGCGTAGGCTTTGCCGTCGTAGAGGGCCTTGCCGAGCTTCTTGATGCTCGAAAGGATCTGGGGGTTCTTGAGGACGGTGTAGGAGTTCAGATAGGCGTCAAGGGCGCCCTTGTAATCCTTGCCCTTCTCGGCGGCCAGGCCGAGGGCGAAAGACCCGGAGCCGACGAGCTTATTCCACTGGTCGGCGGCCTGGGGGTCGCTCTCCTTGGCCTTGTTGGCCCGGGCCAGGTCGATGACCTGATGAGCGTAAGCCTTGGCTTTGTCGATGCTTTGGCCCTGTTCCGCGATGGAGGCCGAGAGCACGATGAGGAGCTGGACTTTAGTCAGGTCGTCGAGGCCGCCCAGGGCGAGCGCCTTTTCTCCGTAGTCGATCGTCTCCCGGACCGTCTTGCCGGGGTACTGGGTCAGGCTCAGGTTGGCGTAGGCGAAATTCTCGTACTTGGTCCCCTGGCCCGCGTACCGCGAGATGTAGTCCTTGAGGAGCTGGGCCCGCTCGGCGGGGGACGTGGCGGTCATGGCCTTGATATAAGCTTCGTCCGCTCCGCCGGCCTGGGCGGAAAGAAGAACCGGGAAGCAGAAAAGCGCGACGAGGATCGCGGCGGCTGTTTTTCTCATGCGTAACCTCACCCGCAAAATTCGTTGAATAATAGCGCG
>JAFGBC010000296.1 GCA_016933355.1 Candidatus Aminicenantota bacterium | reverse complement strand
GCTGTTCCGGCGCCATCCCGATTGGATGGTCGCCGAGGACGGACGCCCCAAGGTGTGCTACAAAGCCTGGAACAAAAAAATCTACGCGCTGGACACGACCCGGCCCGACGTCCTGGCCTGGCTCGGCGAGGTCTTCCGGACGATGGCCGCGGCCGGTTTCTCGTATTTCAAGGCCGACTTCCTGTTCGCGGCCGCCATGCCCGGCGAGCGCGCGCGGCCCGTGACCCCCATCCAGGCCTACCGCGAGGGGCTGCGGGCCGTTAGGGAGGCGGTCGGATCGGGGTCGTTCCTCCTCGGCTGCGGTGCGCCCCTGCTGCCCGCGGCCGGCCTCGTCGACGGGATGCGGATCGGCGAAGACACGGCCCCTTTCTGGAAAACGAGGCCGTCGGCCTTCCAAGGACCGAACGCCTATTTCGCGCTCAAGAACGCCCTGACCCGCTCCTTCCTGCATCGAGCCCTCTGGCTCAACGACCCGGACTGCCTGCTGCTCCGCTCCAGCCGGACCGAGCTCAGCGCGAACGAACGGACCTGCTACGCGCTCGTCGCCGGGGCGCTCGACAACATGATCGTGGCCAGCGACGACCTGGCCCTTGTCGACGACGCGGGCCGGGCCCTTCTCGACACAGCCCTCCGGTTGAGAGGCGGCCGGGCCGTCGTTCGCGGCCTGCTGGGTGAGGATTTTTTCCTGGTCGAGTCGAGGGGCGGACGGGCCGGACGCGTCGACCTAGCCGTCAACCTCTCGGACGACCGGCGCCTCTATAAACAGAAAGCCGTGCCGCCGCGAAGCGCGGTCCTCATCCGCTGAGCCGGTCCGTCCGCCCAGGCCTCCCCGATTGATCCCTGCCGGACAAAGAAATCCACCGCATCCTTACGGCCGGCGGTGGATTCCTGAAGGCGGGCTTTCGGGCGGCGCCCCCGCCTCCTTGGCTCCTGCGGGAACCCCTCCCTTCTCAACCCCAGTTGAAACCAAAAGCGGGGGCCCGTCAATGCCCTTCCGCTTCGTGTCGCAACATGTCGCATCGTGTCGCATCCCCGCCCCCGGCCGCTTCCGCCGCCGGGCGGGGCTTGACGGTCCTCCTTCTTCCGACTATAAATGAAGAAGAAACCATGGCCCGGCCCGATCCGCGGACAAGAGAGGATCGCCTCTCCTCCTGGAAGGAGATCGCCGCCCACCTCGGCTGCGACGAGCGGACCTGCCTGCGCTGGGAGAAGAAACTGGGTCTGCCGGTCCACCGGATGGAGGGGACGTCCAAATCGAGGGTGTTCGCCTTTCGCGACGAGCTCGACCGCTGGCTGAGCGCGCGAATCACGCTGGTCGGGGCCGGGCCGCGCCGGGACGGGATCCGCTCGCCCCTCATCCGGGACCTGCGCCTGCCCGCGGCGGTCGGCGGCCTGATCGCGGTCGTCCTGGTCGTCAGCCGACTCCTATCGCCCGGCGCCTCGGCCCCGGCCGACTTCCGGCTCGAGGATTCGACCCTCGTCGTCCTCAACGGGCAGGGACACCCGCTCTGGCGCTACGACACCGAGGTCTTCAACCTCCGGACCGAAGAGTTCTATCGGAGCCGCTATCAGGTCAAAGCCCGCTCCATCAATGATGCCCCCCATCTCCCCCTGGTCATGATCAAGGATATCGACGGCGACCAAAGAATCGACGTCCTCCTGGCCGTTAAAACGAAGGACGAATTCAACGAGGGGCGGCTTCTCCGCTTCGACGAGCGGGGCAAGCTCGTCTGGAGCTTCGAGGCGGGCCGGGAGCTCCGCTTCGGGGACACGGTCTTCGCCCGAGACTACCGGATCGAGGGCTTCGACCTCAACGACTTCGACGGCGACGGGCGGACCGAGATCTTCTTCCTCGCCTACCACAAGCCCGACTTCCCCTGCCAGTTCGGCGTCCTGAGCCGCGACGGCCGGCTGGTCGGCGAGTACTGGAACTCCGGATACTTGTCCGACGTCGTCTTCTCGGATCTCGACCGGGACGGCCGGCAAGAGGTCTTAGCGGCCGGCCTCAACAACGAATACGGGAAGGGCTGCCTGATCGTATTCTCGCCCGACCGCATCGCCGGCGGCTCCCCTCAGCGCTCGCCGAGCTACGCCTGCAAGGGCCTCGCCCCGGGCTCCGAGACGGCCTATCTCCTCTTCCCCCGGACCGACGTCGACCTCTTCCATTACCCGGTCGAGACGATCATGTCGATCGACGCCCTCCGCAACGGATCCTTCTACCTCAACGCCCAGCTCAGCCGGGTCTTCTTCGAGGTGTCGCCCGCCCTGGACGTCGTTTACGTCCACTCCAGCCATCTCTTCCAGCGCCTGCACGCCGAGGCTATCCGCAAGGGTGATGTCCAGAGCCGGCTCGATCCCGACTATTTCGAGAGGCTGAGGCGGGGCGTGCTCTACTGGAACGGCACGGACTGGGTTCCGGAGCGGACGCCGAACCTCCGCAACGTCCCGCCCGGCTGAGCGCGACGGCCTGAATTCGACGGAAGAACCGATGCGACGGGCCCGCTATTCGTCCGCCCGGACCTCGACCTTGAGGACAAATCCGTCGACGGGAGCCTCCTTCATCCAGGGACGCCGCTGCCGGAGGTCGAGCTCGCCCGCGCCGGGCTCGCGCGCCTTGAACACGAAAATCTTGGTCCCGCCCCGGCCGAGAATCTCCGGGTCGGCCGGCTCCTGCTCGTACGCCTCCCGCACGAGCTCCAGGACGCCGGCGGGGAGCGTCTCGACCTCCCAGATATAACCGGTGGTGGGATTCTCGGGGAGACGGACCTCGAACGATTCACCCGGAGCGAGATGAGCAACGGTCCCCTGGTCGGACTTAACGAACGTTTTCATCGGCTCCGCCTCTTCGGCCTCTTCGGCCTGCGCGGCCTGGGTGTCTTCGACCCGGGCCTCCTCGGCACAGGAAGCCGACAGGAAGAGACAGGCCAGCGCCGCCGTAAAAGTCAAACGCACGTGCTTCATGCTTGAATTATAGGACGTTTGAAGACAAGATGAAACCCTCGGCCCCGGAAAGGCGGAAGGGACGAGCCCTTATTCGAGGACGACCTCGCGCCGGCCGGCCGTGACCGTCCCGATCGGCCAGGCGGGATAGCCGAGCCGCTCGAAGAGCCGGACGGCCGCCCGCTCCGCGCGCCGGTCGACCACGACCGCCATCCCGACGCCCATGTTGAACGTCCTGAACATCTCCCGGTCTTCGACTCCCCCCCGGCTCTGGATGACGCGGAAGATATCGGGGATCGGCCAGCTGCCGCGCTCGACCCGTACGCCGCGGCCCTCGGGCAGGACTCGCGGGATATTGTCGTAGAAGCCGCCGCCCGTGATGTGGGCCATGGCTTTGACCGGCAGCGTCCGGAGCGCCCGGAGAAGGACCGGCGTATAAATGCGGGTCGGGCGGAGCAGGCGGCGGCCGATCTCGCCCCTGAGCTCCCGCTCGCGGAAGACCTTGCGGGCCAGGCTGAAGCCGTTGCTGTGGAGGCCGCTCGAGGCGAGGCCGATCAGGACATCGCCCGGCCGGACCCCCCGGCCGTCGATGATCTTATCCTCGTCGACGATCCCGACGCAGAACCCGGCCAGGTCCCATCGGCCCGGCGCATAGAGGCCGGGCAGCTCGGCCGTCTCTCCGCCGATCAGGGCGCAACCGGCCGTCCGGCAGCCCTTGACGATCCCCTTCACGACCTCGGCCAGAAGGGAGGTCCGCACCCGGCCGCAGGCGATATAGTCCAGGAAGAAGAGCGGCTCGGCTCCGGTGACGACGACGTCGTCGACGTTCATGGCGACGAGGTCGATCCCGACCGTGTCGTACTTGCCGAGGAGGTCGGCCAGCATGATCTTGGTCCCGACGCCGTCGGTCGAGGAGACGAGGACCGGCCGGCGCATCCCCTTGAGCCGGGGCCGGACCAGCCCGCTGAAGCCTCCGATCCCGCTCAGGACCTCGGGCCGCAGCGTGGAACGGACCATGGGCTTGATGCGCCGGATGAAGCGGTCGGCTTCGTCGATGTCGACGCCGGCCTTCCGGTAGGTCAGGGTAGCCATCGCGTTCTCCTTGTTCGGTCGCCCCTCTTATACCACCCCGCCGAAATCCAAGTCAAACATGGCGGCTCAGACAAGCCTTGCCCTTAAAACCGTCTCTAAGGGGCATTGAAAACGGACCTGAAGCGACCATGTGGAGGTCAGACTGAGGCGTCCGGCCGACGAGGGCAACCGGAGGTCTCCGAGGACACAAGGCGCCTGGATGGGTACCGCAGAGAAAAAAGATTAAGGATCATGACTGCCAGGTGCCGGGCCCGCAGGAGCCGAGGAGGACGGACGCCTCAGGCGGTCTTGACCGGAACTGGGAGCGAAGGCCGTTT
>JAFGBC010000295.1 GCA_016933355.1 Candidatus Aminicenantota bacterium | reverse complement strand
TGATTACGGGCGAAGACGCCGAGGCTGAGGCTTGCCCCGCTCGCAGGGCTCGCGGGACTAGCCTGAGCATCCCAGACCGATGTCCTGAGGCTGAGGCTTGACACTCATGAGGGGGAAAAATACAATTGACCCATCATCCCGGGAGAGAGGAGGAGATTCCATGGTCGAAACATTGTCCCAGATGGTCCTCAACACCGTCCGGACCTACCCCAAGGACGACTTCATGCTCTATAAGTCCGAAGGGGCTTATAAGCCGATTTCGACGGCCGCCTTCGGCGAGCGCGTCCGGCATTTCTGCCTCGGGCTGAAGGAGCTCGGCCACAAGAAGGGAGACAAGCTCGTCATCCTGTCCGAAAACAGGCCGGAATGGGTCATGAGCGACCTGGCCAACCTCTGCGCCGGCGGCGTGACCGTCCCGATCTATACGACCCTCGTCCCCGACGCCGTCAAATACATCATCCAGAACTCCGACGCCCGCTTCGTCGTCGTCTCCAACGACGATCTGTGGGCCAAGATCAAGGCCGTTAAGAAAGACCTCGGGAAAGTCCGCCATTTCATCTCCATGGCCGAGACCCCTCCCGCCGGAGTCCTGGGCTGGCGCGAGGTCGAGGCCCAAGGCGTTCGGCGGGCGGGCCGGAAGGGGAAAGCGGGCGAGTTCGAGACGCTCGCCGCCCAGGTCAAGCCGCAGGACGAGGCGTCGATCATCTACACCTCGGGCACGACCGGCGTCCCCAAGGGCGTCCTCCTCACCCATAGCAATTTTCTGAGCAACGTCATGACCTGCGTCCCGCTGGTCGACTTCACGCATCGGGACACCGTCCTCTCCTTCCTGCCGTTGTCCCACGTCCTGGAGCGGATGGTCATGTACTGCTACACCTACGTGGGGGCGACGATCGCCTTCGCCGAGAGCGTCGAGGCGGTCGCCCAGAACCTGGTCGAGGTCCGGCCCCACATCATGGTCTCGGTGCCCCGCGTCTTCGAGAAGATTTACGCCCGAGTCATGGACCAGGTCCTGGCCGGGTCCGGGCTCAAGCGGAAGATCTTCTTCTGGGCTCTCAACGTCGGGAAGGCGTGGAGCCGGCTCAGCCTCGACCATACGCCGATCCCGGCCGCCCTGGCCCGCAAGCGAAAGCTGGCCCACAAGCTCGTCTTTTCCAAGATCGTCGCCAAGACGGGCGGCCGGATCCGCTACTTTCTGTCCGGCGGGGCGCCCCTGTCCAAGGACATCGCGGAGTTCTTCCACGCCATCGGCCTGATCATCCTCGAGGGCTACGGGCTGACCGAGACGTCCCCGGTCATCTCGCTCAACACGTTCGAGCACACGAGGTTCGGCGCGGTCGGGAAGCCCATCCCCGGCGTCGAGGTCAAGATCGACAAGGACGGCGAGATCCTGACCAAGGGTCCCCACGTCATGAAGGGCTATTACAAGAAGCCGGCGGAAACCCGGGAGGTCCTGTCGAAGGGTTGGTTCAGGACGGGCGATATCGGCCATATCGACAAGGACGGCTTCCTCGTCATCACCGACCGCAAGAAGGACCTGATCATCACCTCGGGCGGCAAGAACATCGCGCCCCAGCCGATCGAGAACCGGCTCAAGACGATTCCCTACATCTCGAGCGCGGTCGTCGTCGGCGACCGCAAGAAATTCATCTCGGCCCTGATCGTGCCCAACTTCGAGAAGCTCGAGGCCTGGGCCAAGAAGAACGCGGTCCCCTATGCCGGGCGGGCTGATCTCGTCCGGGACGAGCGGGTCATCAAGTTCCTGTGGTCCGAGGTCGAGAAGGCGACGCCCGGCCTGTCGTCCTACGAGAAGATCAAACAGATCGCCCTGCTCGAGCGCGACTTCGAGATCGAGACGGGCGAGATCACCCCGACCCTCAAGGTCAAGCGGAACATCGTCGAGAAGAAGTACCAGAACCTGATCGCCGCCCTCTACAAGGGCAAGGAGGACAACGGCTAGGCGAAGGCGCCGACGCGGCGGGGGGCCGACGCTCAGGCCGGCTTCTTGGTCCAGAGCAGAATCCGGCCGCAGGCCTCGCAGAGGATGATCGAGCTCATGGCCATGAGCTCCTCCAAGACTTGGGGGCGGATCCGCATGTGGCAGAGAGAGCAGAAGTCCCCTTTGACAGGCGACAGGACGACGCCGGCCCGCTTGTGCGAGATGGCCTGGTAGAGGGCCAGGACTTCGGCCGAGACGGCGGCCTGCTGGGCGTCGCGCTCGGCTCGGACGCGGTCGCGCCGGGCCTCGAGCCGGCCCTTCCGGGCCAGCAGGGCGTCCTTATCCTTCTGGAAGACATCCTCGGCTTTCCGGCAGGTTTCGGCGGCGGCCCGGATCTCCCGCTCGATGTCGTCGGCGACCAGCATCTCGCTGATGATCGACTCTTCAAAGGCGTCGACCTTGGACTTGGCGCCGTCGATTTCGTGGAGGAGCGCCGTGTACTCCTTGTTCGTCTTGACGTCGTTGAGCTGGACCTTATATTTCGAGATGTGGGCCTTGATGTCCTTGACCTGGCTTTCCAAGTCGCGGCGCGTCTTCTGGTTCTGGGTCAGGCGGTCTTTGGCCTCGGCGAGGTCCTGGCGGCTCTTTTCGATCTTGGCGTCGATGGCGGCGACCTTGGCCGGAATCGTGTCGAGGAAGGCGGAGAGGTGCTTGAGCTTGGCGTCCAAGCGCTGGAGCGCGATCAATTGGTTAAAATCGACGTCCACATCGTCCTCAGTCTCGACTGGGCCTACCAGGATTCGAACCTGGGACCTGCCGGTTATGAGCCGGAAGCTCTACCGCTGAGCTATAGGCCCTCGGTTCCTGTTTATATCAGATAAAGAACGGAGAGTCAAACATGTCCGCGCCGCGTCCGCCGGGCCGACGCGGGAATCGCAGCCTTCCGCCTCGCGAGCGGACCGCCGTCAGGTGTTGTTGGTGAAAGAGCGGAGGCGCTTGGAGCGGCTGGGATGCTTGAGCTTACGGAGGGCCTTGGCTTCGATCTGGCGGATGCGCTCCCGGGTGACCTTGAACTGCTGGCCGACCTCCTCCAGGGTGTGCTCGTTGCCGTCGCCCAGCCCGAAGCGCATCTTGAGGACCTTGGCCTCGCGCTCGGTCAGGCTCTTGAGGGCCTCCTCGATCTGCTCGCGGAGGTTGATGTAGATGACCGTGTCGGGCGGCGAGGGGATGAGCTTGTCCTCGATGAAATCGCCGAGGTGGGAATCCTCCTCCTCGCCGATCGGCGTCTCGAGCGAGATCGGCTCCTGAGCGATCTTGATGATCTTGCGGACCTTGCTGACCGGCAGCTCCATCCGCTTGGCGATCTCCTCGCTCGAGGGCTCCTTGCCCATCTCCTGGACGAGGCCGCGCGAGACGCGGATGAGCTTGTTGATGGTCTCGATCATGTGGACGGGAATGCGGATCGTCCGGGCCTGGTCGGCGATGGCCCGGGTGATCGCCTGCCGGATCCACCAGGTGGCGTAGGTCGAGAACTTGTAGCCG
>JAFGBC010000294.1 GCA_016933355.1 Candidatus Aminicenantota bacterium | reverse complement strand
TCCCCCCGCGAATACATGTCGGGCGGCGAGCTCTACGCGAATCGCAAACGCTAGGCGGGGCGGCGGTCGGCCCGGGCTCAGGTCCCGTTCCGCTTTCGCATCCGGAAGGCGAGCTTCCGGCTCTTGAAGATCGTGACCCGGCCGCCGATCGGGATGGCCATCGGATTGCGGCGGACGCCGTGGCCGAAGTTCGAGACGGACAGGATCGGGAGCGGATAGCCCTGGCGCCGCCGGCGGCGGATGATGTCGTCGAGATAGGTCAGGACGAACGTCTCCATCTCGTTCCGGCTGCGGCGGTCGGGCGCGGTCTTGCCGGGGGGGAGGAGCGAGCCGAGGACGAGGCCCCGCACCCGGCGGAAGATGTTGTGGCGGCGCAGGGCGGCCAGGTGCCGGTGCAGGTCCTCGACGTCGATCTGGAGGTCCTCGACGAACAGGACGTGGCGCTTCCAGTTGAACTTGGGGGGGTCCTTGCGGTTCAGGAAGTTGACGAAGGTCGACAGGTTGCCGCCGATCGGGATGCCCGAGAAGCGCCGGACGGGCGGCGTCGACAGCCAGGACGACCCCTGATAGTGGACCTCCTCGCCCGAGATCAGGGACAGCACCTTTTTGATGTTGCCGCCGCCGAGCTGGAGGGAGGGGAAGTAGATCAGGGGGACCCGGGAGTGGTAGTAGATCTCGTTGAGGAGGAAGGTGAAATCCGAGAATCCGACGATGAGCGGCCGGCGTTCGCGGATGACCCGGAAGTCCTTGCCGTCGATTTTGAAGGCCAGGTCCTCGGCGCCCGTCCCGCCCGCGACCGAGATGACGAGGTCATAGTCGCGGACGGCCGTCTTGAAGTCGGTCGAACGCTGTTCGGCCGAGGCCGAGACATGGTCGATCTGGTCGTCGCTCGAGAACAGATAGTCGCTGAAGGCGATGTCGCGGACGCCCAGGACTTTACGGAGCTGGTTTCGGGCCCGGCGCAGGGCGCTCCGGTCGCTCAGGGACAGACAGGTCGAGGGCGCGATGAAGACGGCCTTTTCGAAGGGGTGCGCGTTCATGGGGCTTGCGGAAAGACATACAGTAGCAAAAACGGGCCGGGCTTTCAATATGATTCGGAACGCAGGGAAGGCGCGGGCGGGAGGCGCGCCCGCGCCGGCCGGACTCTGTCCGACAGGCGGGGCGTTCGCCCTTTTGTTCTCTCGAGGCCGGCCCTAGTTCAAGCCCTCGAGGGGCTTGTAGAGCTTCTTGAGGGCTTTGAGCTCGATCTGGCGGATGCGCTCCCGGGTCAGCTTGAAATGCCGCCCGACCTCCTCGAGCGTCCGCTCCTGGCCGTCGTCCAGGCCGTAGCGCATGCGGAGGATGCGCATCTCCCGGTCGTTGAGCGTCTTGAGGGCCCCCTCGATGTGTTCGCGGAGGTTGATATGGATGACCGAGTCGGGCGGAGAGGGCATGCTCTTGTCCTCGAGGAAATCGGACAGGCTGCTCTCGCCGCTCTCGCCGATCCGGGTCTCGATCGAGATCGGCTCCTGGGTGTTGCGGAGCATTTCGCTGACCTTGCCGGCCGAGAATCCGGACTTCCGGGCCAGGTCCTCCAGGGACGGCTCCTTGCCGTTCTTCTTGAGGAGCTCCTGGGTGGCCCGGGACAGGCGCTGGAGCGTCTCAACCATGTGGACGGGGACGCGGATCGTCCGGGCCTGGTCGGCGATCGAGCGGGTGATCGACTGGCGGATCCACCAGGTCGCGTACGTCGAGAACTTGTGGCCGCGGCGGTAGTCGAACTTGTCGACGGCCCGCATCAGCCCGATATTCCCCTCCTGGATCAGGTCGAGGAAGTGGAGGCCGCGGTTCTGGTAATGTTTGGCGATCGAGACGACGAGCCGGAGGTTGGCCGCGATCATCTCCTGCTTGGCGTCGTCGCGCGTCCGGCGCGAGTCGGAGATGAGCTTGAGCAGGGCGCGCGCCCGGCTGCGCCGGGTTTTAGGCCCCCGGTAGCGAGCGGCCACCAGGTCGGACTGGAGGGCGATCATGAAATCCTCGACCCGGTCGGGCTTGAGGCCCAGCGTTTTGAAGTGCGCGATCATGCGGATGACGATGCGTCCCCGGGCCATCCTGTTTTTCGCGGCGGGCCGGATCCTTTTGAGCTTTCGCTCCAAGCGGCGCAGGTCGCGCAGGAGGCCCAGGGCGGCCGTGCGGCGCCGGGCCAGGCCGGCCTCCTCGTACTCGTCCTCGACCAAGTGGAAGTAGTGCTTGACCGCCTCGGGGCGGGCCTTGATCTCGGCCTCGAGCTCCGCCAGCCGCTCCATGGTCCGGGGGCTCCGGGCCAGGGCTTTGGTGATCCCCTTCTCGCCCCGCTCGATCCGCTTGGCCAGGAGAACTTCCTCGTCTTTGCTCAGGAGAAGGATGCTCCCCATCTCGCGGAGATAGAGGCGGACAAGGTCGGTCGTCTGGTCGGGTTCGGCCGGAGCGGCGGCTTCCGGAGTCCGGGCCGGTTTCGGGTCGGACGGCTCTTCGGGGAAAGTCCCGGCGAAGCCGGAGTCTTCCCAGGTCTCTTCCGCCCGGAGGTAGGGGATGGGGAGGCCCTCTAGGGGAAGGGCTTCCTGCGGCCGTGATTCGGTCTCGAACAGGCCGTCGGCCGAATATTTATTGTTGTCCTTCGACATCGCTCTCTCCTGCCGCTCTTATTAATCATATAGAATAACTAATAATGCCCAAAGGTAGTTTCACATATTACGAACATTTTTCCCCGAATGCAAGCTTTTTTTGTAAAAAATTTCTAGAACGGGCAGGAACCCCCGTTTTTCTCATAGTAGCGCTGATGGTATTCCTCGGCCCGGGTGAACGGCCCGGCCGGGACGACTTGGGTCACGACCGG
>JAFGBC010000087.1 GCA_016933355.1 Candidatus Aminicenantota bacterium | reverse complement strand
GACCCCGGACGCTCGGAGCTCTATCGGGAGACGCAGGATCGCTTCAACGCCTTGTGGCGCCGTCTCGCGCCCGTGTTCGAAAGGCCGTCGCGCTAGCCCGGACGCGTCGCTCATGATATAGTGGAGCCGACCGCCCTTCGGGGCGGCGCATCGGATTACGAAGCGGAGGATGCCTCCATGATGCGTCAAGGGCGGTGGATGATTCTGTTCTCGGTCGTCGGACTGACGGCCGCGAGTCTCGGATCTTCGGGAATCGTTCCGGAGGAAGCGGAGGTCGTCCGCTTCTTCAGCAACTTCGACGACGGAACCCTTCAAGGCTGGGGGGCCCTCCCCGGCTCCTACGTGACGTCCGGTCGCGGCTACAGCGGGACGCGCTCCCTGAAAATGGCCGATGACAGCACGGGCGGAGGGCTGGCCGACTGCTACAAGATCTTCCCGGCCTCCCCGCGCGGGCGCCTGGAGCTCTGGATGTTCATCCCGACCGGAAACGCCGCGCCCTTCGACATCCTGATCAGCGACCAGGCCGCCTGGGCGGCGACGCCCAACGCGGTCGTCTCGCTGCGCGTCATGCTCGACGGGAAGATCCAGTACTACAACGACGGCAAGTACCGCGACTTCCCGTCCGAAGCCCGTGCCGCCGTCAACGCCTGGACGAACCTCGTCCTGTCCTGGGACACGTCCTACGACGAGTATCTTCTGTCCGTCAACGGCAGCGATAAAGGCTATGCCGAACCGGCCGCCTTCGGCCCTAAGGTCAAGCAGGTCGTCTTCCGGAGCAGCTCGGCCGGCGCCGCGCCCGTCCACGTCTACTTCGACGATATCAAGCTCACGGCCGACGTGAAATCCAAGCCGAGGTTCTCCACGAATTTCGACACGGGCAAGCTTCAGGGCTGGAAGGCGCGCGACGGTTCGGGAGTGAGCGACGACCGCTCCGTCAGCGGAAGATACGCGCTCAAAGTCAACGACGTCCTCAAGACGTCCGGGCTGGCGGACTGCACGAAATCCTTCGTCGACGTCGCCTACGGACAGGCGTTTTTCAATTTCTACCTGCCCTCCGGCAACACGGGTCCGATCGACGTATTCCTTTCCGACCAGGCCGCCTGGACGGCCTCGCCCAAGGCCCGCTTCGTCATCCGGATCATGCCCGACGGCGCGGTCAAACATCGATCCAAGGGAGCCTACCGCGATTTCCCGCTAAAGGCTAAACTCGGCCGCGACGCCTGGTACAGGGTGCGGCTGACGTGGGACGTCCGGACAAGCCGCATTCGGCTGAACCTCAACGAAGTCGACTTGGGGGCCGGCGGCTCGTGGAAGGCGGGCGGCGCCGTCAAGCAGCTCATCCTGCGCAGCGGGTCGGCCGGCGCGGCCAAGGTCGTCGGCTACTTCGACGACGTTAAAGTTACGGCCTTCTAGGGCGCGCTCCGGTTCAGACCCGCCCTTCCGCGTACCCCGTCTCGTACATCGCGACGATATTCTCGGGCGGCGTGTTGGACTGAATATTGTGGCAGGGCGCCAGGATATAGCCGCCGCCCGCGCCCAGGATGCGGATGTTGTCCAGGACTTCGCGCCGGACGTCCTCCACCGTCCCGAACGGCAGCGTCCGCTGGTTGTCCATCCCGCCGTGGAAGACGAGACGGTCCCCGAAGTCCCGCTTGAGCCCTTCCCGCTCCATGCCCGGACAGCGCCACTGGACCGGGTTGAGGATGTCGATGCCCAGGCCGACCAGATCGGGGATGATCCGGCGGCAGGCGCCGTCGTTGTGATGGAAAACGTAGGCGCCGGCCTGATGGGCGAGGTCGATGACGCGCTTCATGCCGGGGAGCAGGAACTCCCGTATATGCGCCGGCGAGAACATGAGGTCGGACTGGCCTCCCATGTCCTCGGCCACGTAGCAGAGGAGGATCCGCCCTCGACCCTGTTCGAGGGTTCGCAGCGTGTCCGTATAGGCCAGGTCGAACAGCTTGTCCAGCAGGTAATGGGCGATCTCGGGATTCTCGATGAAGTCCGCTAGGGACTGCTCGTCGCCGCGCAACTCCTTGTAAACCAGGAAAGGCTCGGAGCCCCCGCCCTGGACGGGATAATTCTCGTTTCCGCGGGTCTGCCCCCCGATCACGCTATAATCCCACCAATCCGGGCTCGGCCAGCGGTAACTCCGTTCGATCTCTGAGACGGACTTGAAGCCGGCGAGCGGATTCCGGACGCACTCCCGGTAGGCGCCCGCCCCGTAGTCGACGTCCCGGAACCGGCGGCCGAAAACGTCCGTGTCCGGAAGCAACGGAGGGCCGACGTAGCGAGGCGCGACCTTGACGACATAGTCCACATGGAGCGCCCGGAGGGCTTCCTCTTTGGACCCGACGCCCAGGCGGCGCATCACGGCCGCCGTCGCCTCGTCCGTCGCCCAGTAGTCCATGGGCAGACGGTCCGGCCCGGCGCGGGCGAGGACGGCCTGCCAGCGCTCGCGGGGGGTCATCATTTCAATGCCGGTGGAGGTCCTTGTGCATGATCCTGCGGATCTTGTGGAGCCGGTCGTCGGCCGGCAGGCCGGCCAGCGTCTTGTTCATCGTCTCGTCGTTCTCGGCCTGGAGGAGCCGGGCGACATAGTCGATGACGCTGGGCGGGAAGATGCCGTCCCGCTCGTAGAGCTCGCGCTTCTTGAGCAGGATTTGGCTCGATGCGACGCAGGAGGCCGGCAGCACGGGCAGCCGGTCGAGCAACGCCTTGTCGGCGAAAATATTCCCCCTGACGTATAGCTTATCGGAGAGCTGGAGGGGTAGGTTCTCGTGAAAAAGCGAGGGGCGTTCGCGGAAAGCCCAGTCGGCGGCCATGGCGATCCCGGCCAGCAAGAGATGGAGGACGGCGCTCCCGTCGGGCGAGCGGAGCTCGACGGTCTGGCGTCCGCCCGAGGGATCGGCCAAGTCCGTCCGCTCCTGGGAATTGACGCGGCGGGCCAGGTTCTGGAGTCCGGTCCAGCCGAGCGGAACCCGGATCAGGGCGCTCCGGTTCAGGTTGCTCCAGCAGATCCGGGTCGGCGCTTCCTGGTTGGGGACGAGCCGCAGGTAGGCCGAGGAGACCGTGTTCCCGAAAGCCGTCAGGCTGTCCGCGTATTCGCACAGCCCGCCGATGAGCTTGCGGGCGTCCTCGGTCAGCTCGCCGGCCGCGTCGGCGAGGACGCTCCGGCCGTTCCGGAGGAGGTCGAGATGGATGTGGAGGCCGCTCCCGGCGACGCCCTCCTCGATTTTGGGCGTGAAGGTCGCGACGCAGCCGTGGCGATAAGCGGTGTTGCGGATGATCCAACGGCCGAGGACGAGGCTGTCGGCCATCTCCTCGGCCGGCCGGGGCAGGTACTCGACCTCGAGCTGCTCGGCCCGCTTGCCGGCGATCTCGGGCTCGTCGCTCCGGACGCTGTCGATGACGCCGTTCTCGCAGTGGGCGTACTTGACGGCGCCCGTGATCCGGGTGATATGGCGGGCCATCTCGTTGAGGATGGCGCCGCTTTTGATGTAGGGCGCCGACCCGTGGTAGCCGGACGACTTGGGATGGGGGTAGAGGGGCGAGTCGACCGGGCTGAGCAGGTAGAACTCGAGCTCGCCCATGGCATGGAGGTCGAATCCGGTCGCCTTGCGGAAGGCCTCGACGGCCCGGATCAGGATGGCGTCGGGCGTGAAGGGGGCGATGTCGCCGTCCTTAGTCAGGTAGCGGCAGATGAAGTCCAGGCTCCCCTCGTCGAAAGGGTTCAGGAAGGCCGTCCGGTAGACGGGGACCACGTAGAGGTCGGACAGTGCGGCGTCGACCATGCCCTTGAAGAGCGAGGAGCCGTCGACGCGCTCGCCCTCGGCCAGGATCAGCTCCGCCTGGCGGGCGTCGGCGACCGGGACCTTGAGCTCCTTAAGCTTGCCGTCCAGGGCCGTATAGTGGAACGTGATCCGTTCCAGCCTCTTCTGTTCGATGACCTTGAGAAAGTCGGCCCGCCGGAAATCGGCCGGCGGCTTGTCGAGCAAGGCCGTCAAGGGATTGGCCAGCGCGTATGCGGTCGCTTGGGTCGCCATCGGCGGCATCTCCTGTCATGAAATCGTCCCGGCGCTCCCGCCGGCGAAGCGGCCGGGAAACCATTGTAATGAAAATCAGCGGCCGGTTCAAATCAGCGTCGAGACAGGACATCCGTCCCTGTTGGCCTCTTCGCGGGCTAGTCTTACCGAGGTTAATATAGGAGGTACGGCTTGCGGAGCGCCTCGAACTCGGCCAATCCGGCCCGGAAGCCCTCGACGATGGACACGACCGAATCCCCCCGCTCCAGCGCAGTCCGGACGCGGTCGGTTCCCATGATCTTGTCGAAATAGCCCGCGTGGAAGGCGAAGCGCTCCGGGTAGAGGTGCCGGATCGCCTTGATGGCATGGAGGGCCGTCTCCAGCGGCCGGTAAACGCTCCGGTCCGTGACATGAATCTGGCAGCCGCCGCAGGCCGCGCCCGCGAACTTGGAGAAGGTCGGGGTGAACCAGGCCTCGCGGAACCGAACGCCGGGCAACCCGAGAGCGTTGAGGACGCGGGCCAAGTCATAGCCGTCGATCCACGGGGCGCCGAAGAGCTCGAACGGCTTGGTCGTGCCGCGTCCCTCCGAAATATTCGTGCCCTCGAAGAAAACCTGGCCGGAGTAGACCGTCGCCGTATCGACGGTCGGCATGTTGGGCGACGGGATGACCCAGGGCAGGCCGGTCTGGTCGAACCACATCTCCCGCCGCCAGCCCTCGGCCGGGACGACCGTCAGCCGGGCCTTCTTGGTCAGGAAGCGGTCGTTGAAGAGCCGGGCCAGCTCCCCGAGCGTCAGGCCGTGGCGGAGGGGGATCGGGTAGAGGCCGACGAAGGAGCTGAAGGCGGGATAGTCGAGGACCGGCCCTTCCAGGGTCAGGCCGTTGATGGGGTTGGGCCTGTCCAGGATGACGAACTCGATGTCGGCTTCGGCGCAGGCCTGCATGACGTAGGCCATGGTGGCGACGTAGGTGTAGATGCGCGTCCCCACGTCCTGAATATCGTAGAGGAGGACGTCGATGTCATCGACCATGGACGCCTCCGGCATCTTGCCGCTGTCCTGGGTGTCGAACGAGCGCATGTACGCGTCCATATTCCGGAGCATGCCCGGGTCCGGCTTCAAGGACTGCCCGTAGAGGCTGAAGACGGGAACGCCGTATTTCGGGTCGAGGACGAACGGGACGTACTCGCCGGCCTGAGCGTTGCCCCGGACGCCGTGCTCCGGCCCGTAGAGGGCGACGAGCTTGATCTCCGGGTCGGCCTGGAGGAGGCCGGCCGCCGGGCGGAGGCTTCCGTCGACCCCGGTCGGGTTGGTGACCAGGCCGACCCGCCTGCCCCGGACCAGGTCGGCGTGCCCGGCCAGAAGGACCTCGAGGCCGGGCTTGACGGAAGGAGCGACCGTCTCCCGGTCCGTCGAACGGCGGTTCTCCGGCTGACAGGACGCGATCAGGAGCAACGACGCGACGAGGATTCCGACGCCTCTCATGATGTCCTCCATGCGGGCGGCTTTATTATCCTACCGCATTCGTCATAAAGCAAACCCTCCCGAGGCCGGGATTGATTTGTGCCCTCCAATCCGCTATAAATGAACGCGGGAGGATCAATGCCCCGCACAGCCAAGGACGACCGCCCTTCGCGCCGGCGCTTCGTCCCGGCCCGGACGATCGGGGCGATCCTTCTGGCTTGGGCCGTCCCGGCGGCCGCGGCCTCGGCCATCCCCTGCGTCTGGACCGGGGTCGAGCGCATCGTGGCCGTCGGCGACCTCCACGGAGACTACGACAACTTCGTGGACATCATGAAGGCGACCGGAATGGTCGACGAGCGGCTTCACTGGGCCGGCGGGCGGACCCATTTCGTCCAGACCGGAGACATCCTGGACCGGGGACCCGCGGCCCGCAAGATCCTCGAATTCCTGATGAGGATCGAAGTCGAGGCCGCTTTGGACGGCGGCAAAGTCCACGTCCTCCTCGGCAACCACGAGGCCCTGAACCTCGCCGGCATCGCCTTCGATTACCCCGGATACGTCAACGTCGACCAGTTCCTCTCCTTCCTGCCGGCGGAATACAAAGACCGGCTGGTGAGCCGGGCGCCCGCGTCTGAAGTCGAACGGGCGGCTTACTGGGCCAAGATCTTGAGGTCGGACAAGGAGGCCCAGGCGGCCTACACGCGCGCGTTCGTAGAGGACTTCGGACCCTGGCTCCTGAAGCGGAACTGCGTCGAAAAGATCAACGACGTCGTCTTCGTTCACGGCGGCATCAGCCTCAAGTACGCCGGCTGGGACCTGGCCAAGATCAACGCCGTCCTGCGCGATGAGCTGAGCTTCCTGAGCGAGCCCGTCAAGAACCCGCGTATCCTGGCCCTGTTCCGCCCCCAGATCGTCTACGACCGCATCGGACCGCTCTGGTACCGCGACTTGGCCCAGCGGGACGAGACGGAGTTCGCGCCGGAAGTCGACCGCATCCTGGCCCTCCTGGGCGCCCGGGCCATGATCGTCGCCCATTCGCCCCAGATCGGAAGCCCGATCGCCCTGGAATACATGAGCCGCTTTCAGAAGCGGATCTGGGTCATCGACACCGGCATCACGGCCGCCTACGGCGGGCGTCTGAGCGCCCTGATCATCGACAAAGGTCAATTCTCGGTCTGGGGGGACGAGGATGAGTAGACGAGGGCTTTGGACCGTCTTGCTCCTGACGGGAGCCGTCGTCCGGCCCGGGCCTCCGGCCGCCGGACAGGACGCCGCGACGCCGGCGGCCTTGGAAGACTATCTGCGTTCGGCCCGGGTCGTTTCCCTCGACAAGAGCGGCATGAGCGGGCGGACCTCGCCCTGGATGGCAGCTCTGTCCGACGGCGTCGTCGAGCGGAAGGCCGTTTTCAAGTATATCGACCGGCGCCGTCCGGCGCTCCTGCCTGACAGCTTCCACTATGAGCTCGCCGCCTACGAACTGTCCAAGCTCATCGGTCTTCCCGTCGTGCCGCCCGTCGTCGAACGGACCATCGAAGGCGTTCCCGGCTCGCTCCAGGTCTATCTCGAGGCCTGCGTCCGCTACCGGGACCTGAAGAGCCGGGGGCTGGCCCCCCCCGACTCCGAACAATTCCTCAACGCCATGGCGGAGATCCGCGTCTTCGAGAACCTCGTCTATAACGCTTGCGCCAACCTCGAAGACACCCTGGTCCACACCGAGGACTGGTTTATCCGCCGGGTGGATTTCTCCGAAGCGTTCGCCCCCGAGCCGACGCTCCTTTCCGGCTGTGACGTCACTCGCTGCTCGCGCACGCTCTATGCCGTCCTGAAGGACCTCGACGCCTCGCGCCTCCGGTCAGCCCTCGGCGCGTTCCTGGGCGGAGACGAAATCGAAGCGCTCGTAAAACGGAAGCAGCTTATCCTGGACACCCTGGACCGTTTGATCCTCGATGCGGGCGAAGAGGCCGTCCTGTTCGGGCCGCCCCGCGTCAAAGACGCTCCGTAGCATGGCGCATCAAGCCTCGCCCGTTCCGCAGCCCGCGCCGCTCCTCTACCGTTTCCTACGCCTGTTCACCGAAATTCACCCCGGGGAAGCCGTCACCGCGATCCTGCTCGTCCTGAACACTTATCTTTTGCTGACATGCTATTACATCATCAAGCCCGTCCGCGACGGCCTCATCAACGCCGGCCAAGGGGCCGAGTTCAAGAGCTATCTGTCGGCGGCGACGGCCGTCGTCCTCGTCTTCGTCGTCAAGGGCTTCAGCCGCCTCGCCTCGCGCGTCCCGCGCCAGAGGCTCATCGCGACCGTCCTCGTCTTCTTCATCCTCACCCTCGTCCTGTTCTACGGCCTCTATCTGGCCCGCGTCTCCCTGGGCACGATCGGGATCGTCTTCTTCGTCTATGCCGGCGTCTTCAGCGTCATGCTGCCCGCCCAGTTCTGGGGCTTCGCCAACGACATCTATACGGAAGCCGAAGGCCGGAGGCTCTTTCCCCTGATCGCCTTCGGCGCCACCTTCGGCGCCCTGACCGGGAGCGCCGTCGCCCGCTATCTGGTCGGCGCCCTGGGCAGCTACGCCATGATGCTGGTGGCCGCCGGCGTCCTGTGCGCCTGCATCGCGCTGACGCTCATCGTCCACCGCCGCGAGGTCGAGAAGATCCGCCGGAAGTCCCGGGGGTCCCCGGCCGCCGGCGAGCGCCCCCTGGCCGAGGGCGGAGGGTTCAAACTCCTCTTCTCCAGCCGCTACTTGACGCTGATCGCCCTGTTCATCCTGATCCTGAACCTCGTCAACACCAACGGTCAATACATCCTGGACAAGGTCTTCAGCCGGGCCGCCCAGGAGGCCGCGGCGGCCGGCGCAATGGACGGGTTGAGCGCGGCCGATTTCATGGGGCGCCTCTACGCGGACTTCCAGCTGACCTTCAACATCATCGCGGTCGTCATCCAGCTCTTCCTGGTCTCACGGGTCTTCAAGGCCGTCGGCGTCCGGGGCGCCCTGTTCGTGCTGCCCGTCCTGGCGTTCGGCGGCTACGCCATGGTCGCCCTGGGGGCGACCCTGGCCGCCGTGCGCTGGACTAAAGCGGTCGAGAACGCGACCGACTACTCGATGATGAACACGACGCGCCACGCCCTGTTCCTGACCACGTCCCGCGAGGCCAAATACAAGGCCAAAGCCGCCGTCGACACGTTTTTTCATCGGGCGGGCGACGTCCTGTCGGCCTTGATCGTCTTCCTCGGGACGGGTCTCCTGGCCCTCCGGGTCGAGGGCTTCGCCGCCTTCAACTTGGCCGTGGTCGTCGTTTGGATTCTGGTGGGCGTCCTGATCGCCCGCGAGCACGCGAAGGTCACCGCCCGCGGCGCGGGCGCGGCCTCAGGTCCCGGATCTTGATGATCCCGCCGCTGTCCTGGGCGAAATAGAGGAAGCCTTCGTCGTCGGCGGCCAAACCCTCCTGCATGTCCCCGGGAAAACAGTACTGGTTGATGATGCGGCCGTCGAGCGTGATTTCGATCAGGAGGTTGTCCGTGTCGCAGAGGACGTTCAGCCGGCGCGTCTCGGCGTCGAAGTACATGTCGGAGGGGTCGACGACGCGCGTCGGAAGGACGCGAACGATCCGGGCCCGTCCGTCGCCCGACGGACGCGAGCGAAGAGGGGCCTCGACCTCGAAGATCATGGGCGGGTCCCACTGGTTGCCGACATAGAAGGTCCCGCCCTCGCGGTGGCGCGGGTCGGGTACCCAGGCAATCGCTTCGATGCCGTCGTCATAGCCGTGCCTCTGTTTCCGGAGAAACTGGGGATTTCCCCCGTACTCCCGGTCGATCGGAAACCGGCGCCGGACGGCCCGCTCCTCGGGATCGAACTCCAGGATGACGTCGTCGCCTTCGACGATGATGTAAAGGAGGCCCGTCTCCGGGTCGACCGTGACGCCTTCCAAGTCGCCGGTTAGCGGTTCGCCGAAAACCGGCGTCCCGTCCGTCCGCATCTCGGCTATGAAGCCGTCGTCCCCGACGGCGAACAGCGTGCGGCGGCCCGGATGAAAGGCGAGGCCCGAGGGCTGGACGACGCCGATCCGGTCGATATTGCCGTCGTAGCCGGGCTTCCCCGGCCAGTGATAGGGAAAAGGAATGGCCGGCGCCAGCCGAGGCGCGCAGGATACAGAGACGAGCGCGAGGGCGACGACGATAAGCGTCTTTCTCATAAAATTGAAGCCCAATGTACACCAAGACAAAATCCGCTGTCAAATGGCTAGGGCGCTATGCTATATTTCATGAAGAGTTTTCGTATCCTGGAGGTGGGCATGCCGCGCTGCAATCGCCGTTGCTTGTTCCCCCTCGTCCTGACGCTCCTGGCCGTCGCGCGGGGGGCCTCGACCCAGTTCACGCCCGATGAGATCGCCGAGCGTCCGCTGATCGAAGAGTTCTTGGCGACCGCCGATATCATCGGAGCCGAGGATATCGGAGAGGGGGTCACCAAACCCATCCGACTCACGCTGCGCAAGGACGGGCGCGTGGAGCGCGGCGTCTGGAAGAACCCGAGCGGCGTGCTGTTCGGCCACTGGGACAACTGGACGTCCGAGATCGCCGCCTACCGGATGGACAAGCTCCTCGGCCTGAATATGGTCCCGCCCACCGTCGCGAGGGAATACAAGGGCAAGCGGGGATCCCTTCAGCTCTGGGCGACGGTCGAAACGAGCCTCATGAAGATCATCGAGGATAAAATCCGTATCCCGGACGAATTCCTTGAGCGGACCGAGAGGGCCAAATACCTGACCCGGGCTTTCGACAGCCTGATCGCCAACGAAGACCGAACCCAGCAGAACACGCTCTACACGAAGGACTGGCGCTGTATCCTGATCGACCACTCCCGCTCCTTCCTCAAGGGCCCCGAGTACAGCGCTCAGCTTCTCTACGGCAAGAACGCCAAAAAACGGCCCCTTCTCTTCCGCCGGCTTCCCCGCGCCTTCGTCGACCGCATCCGGGCCCTGACCCCCGAAGCGGTCCGGACCGCCGTCGCCCCCTACTTGGACGAGGATGCGATCCAGGCCGTCCTGGCGCGCAAAATCCTCGTCCTCCAGGAGATCGACGAGAGAATCCGTGAACTGGGAGAGGAACAAGTCCTGTATTGAACTCGGAACGCCAACGGCGTTAGAATGGCTCCGGAGGAGGGAGGATTATGACCCAACGAGCGTATGTCGTTTGTCTCGTCGTATTGTCCGTCTTGTCCTGTGGAACGCCGCTCTT